>CAZLEU010000004.1:23490-50390 GCA_964558625.1 uncultured Flavobacterium sp. | reverse complement strand
TACTTAGAACCACAGCCAAATAGTTGGATTAGTAGTTTGAGTAACAATATGTATTACAAATATTTTACAACGTCTCAATTTAATTTTTCTAAAGCTACAGTTTATTCAGTTGTTTCTATAACCTTACTTTTATTTGCACAGATTGTTTTATTAAAAAAGTATTTTGATAATCAGTTAAATAATTAGTTTTTATTTGTTTAAAAGTGGAATCATATTATAAATAACAGATATGACTTCTTACAATCAATACAAATCTTTCTTATATGTCTTTCTTTTTCTAAACGTTACAGGGTCAAAGTGTTTCCACAATTGATGAATAGCATGATTATCAGATAATTCAGGAGTTCTTATACAGTTTTTAATTCCTTTTTCTTTAAACGTATTATAATATTCATTAAAAATTATTGCCGTAACACCTTTACTTTGATATTCAGGAGCGACACCTATTAGATAAAACAAAACATCCTTACTTTCTTTACGTGCTTTTAACAAATGATAAAATCCAAATGGAAATAATTTGCCTTTTGCTTTTTGTAATGCCAATGCAAAACTGGGCATTACAATGCTAAATGCGACCATGTTATCCTCTTTATCAACTACAAATTTGATATATTCAGGATTAATGAAACTAATGTATTTTTTTTTGAAATACTCTTTTTGAACATCTGTTATTGCTACGAAAGAAGATAAATTTGCATACGAATAGTTGAATAAATCAAACATTTTGTCAACATATGGCATAATGTCTTTTGTTTTGGTAAAATTCAATGGACGTAGTTCATATCTTTTTTTTATCAATTCTTGCGCTTTGAAAAAAAATTCGGGCTTAACATTTTCAAAAGAAAATTTATTTTCCCAATATTCTTTTTCCTGAACGTAGCCTAATTGCTCCAAATGTTTTGCATAATATGGATAGTTATACCATGTTATCATCGAACCAATTTCGTCAAAACCATCGGTAAGAACCCCTACTTTATCCAAATTAGAAAAACCCATAGGCCCTTCAATATGTTCCAAATCATTGGCTTTTCCAAATTCATAAACTTTTTCTAGTAATGCTTTGGTAATCTCAATATCATCTATAACATCCCACCAACCAAAACGAACTTTCTTTTTGTGTTGATCATTTACTTCATTCCAATTGATAATGGCAGCAATTCTTCCAGCTATTTTATTGTCTTTATATGCTAAATAAAATTTTGCATCAGCACTCTTAAAAGCGGGATTTTTAGACTTGTCAAAGGTTTCTAATTCATCCGAGATTAATGGAGGCACCCAATAAGGATGATTTTTATAGAGGGCGAAAGGAAACGTTGCATATTCCTTAAAATCTTTTTTTGTAATTACTTCTTTAACTTCTATCATTATTCTTCTTTTTCATTTGATTTTGGCAGCTTGTCTAGCATTTTCTTTTCATTATTTTTTTTCTTTTTCTCTTTCTTTGCTTTGTCATTTTTATATTTCTCAGGCGTTTTTATCAAATGATCTTTGTAATTGGTATCAGAACGCCATGTAACACCTACTCCACCATATAATATAGAAGGAGAGTCTTTTAAGCTCTTACTAATTGAAGCGTCAATTTGAAGGTTACCATGAAGTAAATATGCTCCCCCTGCCGAGATAAAATTGTCTTTATAAAATTTGTTTGAAAGCCCTTTAAACTCGGCAAATGCAGACCATCGGTCATTAAATCCTTTCGTTAAAGTTAATAAATAGCCCAATTGCTGACCACTTGTCGCTATTTTGTCTAAAAAAGTATTGGTAATAAAAACAATTTGTTTCCCAAAAATGTTTTGAGTTATCAACATGAGTTTTGGGCTAACAATGGCTAATTCCTCGGCACCAATTAAGAACTTATTATTTGTAAAATTCAAATTCATTCCACCATAAACAGCAACAATAGGAATTAATTGACTCATCTTAAATTTCTGATTGGCTTTCCAACTATATAAGTTTACAGTTTCTTCATAGAATTTGTAGGGATCATATACAAGATATTTCAACCCTATTGTTGACGATTTTAATCCATTTCTACTTCTGTCTCTTACAGAAAATTCTTGTTTGTCTTTTTGATAACTTAATTCTAGTATAGCTTCTAATTGTTCTTTAAAAAAACCATAACGTACATTTAAGTCACCCACTACCCCATTGGCTTTATAATCCAATGTATCAACAACAAAAGTGTTGTCTTTTTCATTAATATAACCAAGTCCACCTTCTAATTGTATTACGGTTCTTCCAACCGCAAAAGCCGACATAGATTCGCTTGGTCGATTCGAATTAACGATATCAGTATACTGAGCATAATTATATTGAAAAGTTAGCAACACTATAAAACAAAAAAGCTTTAACTTCATAAAAATTGGTTTTAAAATACATTAGTTTGAAAGTATTCAAATGTAGAATTTTTTTATTATTTATTTAAGATTCCAATTCGACAAGAATTATTATTTTTGAACAAATTTATTAACTTATGGAAACGGCTTCTTTTACTGGTTTTTTCAAAACGCTAATTTATATAGTAGGATTCTATTATGTCTTTAAATTTTTGGCAAAATTATTTTTACCTATTTTACTAAAGAAAGCAGTTCAAAAAGCAGGTGAAAATTTCCAAAAACAACAGCAACAATATCAAAACACGACTAACAATAACGATACTATATACAACAATACAACTTCTTCAAAACCTCGCGAAACAAAAAAGGTAGGTGAATATGTTGATTATGAAGAAATAGAATAACTTTTTTCATTTAGTCATCATAAAAGTTTGATTACCTACTTATTTTTTGACTATTTTTGAACTTTACTATTGTTTACTAAATCGCTTTATGAATTTACTTAAAAAGTTTTATCCACATGCACTCGCTATTCTTGGCTTTGTGCTAGTTTCTATCATATATTTTTATCCCGTTTTACAAGGTAAAAAAATATTTCAATCAGATATTGCACAATACACCGCCATGGCAAAAGAGCAAAATGACTTTAGAGCCAATGAAAATGCAGAACCTTATTGGACAAATTCTGCTTTTGGTGGTATGCCAACATACCAACTTGGAGCAAAATACCCCAATGATTTTATTGGTGATTTAGATGATGTAATACGATTTTTACCAAGACCAGCAGATTATTTGTTTCTATACTTTTTAGGGTTTTATCTAATGCTTTTGGTTCTAAAAATTGATCCGTTAAAAGCTTTTTTTGGCGCTTTAGCCTTTGGACTTTCGACTTATTTAATTATAATTTTGGGTGTTGGTCATAATGCCAAAGCACATGCAATTGCATATATGCCTATGGTAATTGCTGGAATACTATTAGTCTATAAAAAGAAATACATAATTGGTGGTTTGGTGACCATGTTTGCAACAGCTTTAGAGATTAATGCGAATCATTTTCAAATGACGTATTACTTTTTGTTTTTACTGTTGATTATTGGGATATATTATTCTTTAAAACTTATAAAATCAAAAGATTACAAAACCATTGTAAAAATAAAATTAACTTTTCTAGTTGCCCTAATTTTTGCACTTGGAGCTAATGCAACAAATTTGTTAGCTACAAAAGAATACGCCGATTTTAGTACAAGAGGAAAAAATGAATTAACCTACAATCCAGATGGCTCCAAAGTAAAAGGTACCAACGGACTTTCATATGATTACATTACAGAATATAGCTATGGTGTTGCAGAAAGTTTAAATTTGTTTGCTGCTCGCCTATTTGGAGGTTCTAATAGTGAAAATCTCGGAACACAAAGTAAAATGTATGAATTTATGGTTGGTCAAGGTGTTCCCGAAGGTCAAGCGGCAGAGTTTGCTTCAGGTTTACCAACTTATTGGGGTGATCAACCTATTGTGGCTGCTCCAGCTTATATTGGTGCAGTTGTGTTCTTCTTGGCAATTTTGGCATTATTTGTTGATAAACGTAAGCTTAAATATGTATTTCTTTCAGGTGCAATCCTATCGTTAGTGCTTTCTTGGGGAAAAAACTTCTCTATCGTAACAGATTTAATGATTGATTATATGCCGTTATATAATAAGTTTAGAGCTGTATCATCTATTCAAGTTGTTTTAGAATTGTGTATTCCTGTACTGGCAATAATGGGATTACAATCATTTTTTAAAACCGAAAAAGAAGTACAATTCAAATCCTTATGGCAATCAGCAGCAGTAGCTTTAGGGCTCATTATTGCGTTGTTTTTATTCAAAGGAATGTTCTCATTTTCTGGTGGTAGTGATGGTTATTATTTGCAAAGTTATGGTCCAGAATTCGTCGATGCTCTAAAAGAAGATAGAAAAAGCATGTATTCTGCCGATTTGTTACGTTCTGGATTTTTGATTGCATTAACAGCTTTCTTGCTTTGGATGGCAAATAAAAACAAATTGAATCAACAAAAAGCAATCATTTTGATAGGATTGATCATGGTTTTGGATTTGTTTTTTATGGCAAAAAATTATGTAGGAAAAGACGATTTTGTATCCGCTAGTCAAGTTGATGTTCCATTTGCCGCAACGCCAGCCGATATGCAAATTTTACAAGATACAACGCATTATAGAGTTTTGGAAATAGACGGAAATATGTCGAGTGCTCGCGCTTCGTATTTTCATAAATCAATTGGCGGATATAGTGCTGTAAAACCACAAAGAATGCAGCAATTATTTGATTATCAAATTGCAAGAAACAATATTGATGTACTGAATATGTTGAATGTGAAATACTTGATTCAAACAGATTCAACAGGGAATTATTTCCCAACATTAAACCCTGAAGCAAATGGAAATGCATGGTTTGTGAAGAATGTAAAAAAAGTAAATTCTGCAGATGCCGAAATTAAAGCATTAGATAGTTTGGATACTAAAAACATGGCAATACTAAATTCTGTTTTTAATGATTTGAAAGAAGCTGAAAGCATAAGTAAAGATTCAACTGCAACTATTAAATTAAAAAAATACAAACCGAATCATTTAGTTTACGAATCAAATAATGTAAAAGATGGATTTGGTGTGTTTTCTGAAATGTATTATAAAAATGGATGGAAAGCTACTATTGACGGAAAAGAAAGTCCAATTTATCGAGTAGATTATGTTTTACGTGGATTAGAAATTCCCGCAGGAAAACACACAATTGAATTCAAATTTGAACCCGAAGTTGTTAAAACAGGAAGCACAATCGCCTTATATAGTTTCATCGGAATGGTTTTAATATTGATTGGCGGAATTTATTTTGAGTATAAAAAAGTAAAACTTAATGCTTCAAACTAATAAAAAACTCCTAATCATTACTTACTATTGGCCACCAGCTGGCGGTCCAGGTGTGCAACGTTGGTTGAAGTTTGTAAAATATTTACCTGATTTTGGTGTACAACCAGTTGTATTTATTCCAGAAAATCCAACTTACCCTATTGTTGATGAAGCTTTGGTAAGTGAAGTTTCGGATAAAGCGATTATTTTAAAACATAAAATATTTGAACCATACCAGTTAGCGGGAATTTTTTCTAAAAAACAAACCAAGAAAATAAGTTCAGGAATAATTCCTAATAAAAAAAAACAAACATTTATAGAGAAAATGTTGCTTTGGGTTCGTGGTAATTTATTTATTCCAGATGCCCGTAAATATTGGACTAAACCTGCTGCTAAATACCTTAAAAAATACATTCAAGAAAATGAAATTGACACCATTGTAACCTCTGGACCACCACATAGCTTACATTTGATAGGTTTACAACTTAAAAAGGATATAAAAATTAATTGGGTTGCCGATTTCCGTGATCCTTGGACAACTATTGGTTATCATAAAGCTTTGAAATTATCTTCATATGCTGCCAAAAAACATAAAACATTAGAAAAAGAGGTTTTAACAACTGCCGACACGATACTTGTTACAAGTAAAACCACTAAAACAGAATTTCAAGCAATTACTAATCAATCAATTGAAGTGATTACCAATGGCTATGACGTAGAAAATATTCCGAGACAAAAGTTAGACGAAAAGTTCACAATGTCCCATATTGGTTCATTCTTATCAGACAGAAACCCAGCTATTTTATGGGAAGTTCTGAGTGAATTGGTAGCTGAAAATGAAAAATTTGCCTCACATTTTCAATTAAATTTGATTGGGAAAGTAAGCCAAGAAATTTTAGATAGTGTTTCGAAGTTTAATTTAAGTAAATATTGTAATTTAGTTGGTTATGTTTCACATAATGAAGCAATTATATATCAAAAAAAAGCACAAATATTATTGTTGATTGAGATTGATTCTGAAGAAACTAAAAGCATTATTCCTGGCAAATTGTTTGAATATATGGTTTCGGAAAGACCCATCATTGCTATTGGCCCAAAAGAATCTGATTTTGCCGAAATTATAACAACTACCAATACAGGTGTTTTCTTTACTTATGATGAAAAAGAAAGATTAAAGAAAGTAATTTTAACTAATTTTGAGTTATATTTAGAAAACAAGTTACAAGTTTACCCTGTTGGTTTACAACAATATTCAAGAAAAATGTTGACCGAAAAATTAGTTAAAGTACTTAATCAAAATTCCTAAATCCAATTTCAATAATGGGAATCGTAATCAACCAATCTATAAAAAATACTATCATTACCTATATTGGTTTTGTGATTGGTGCAGCGAATGCATTATTTATGTATCCTCATTTTTTAGGTGAAACCTATTATGGATTGACAGGTTACATTCTTTCTTCGGCAAATGTAATTTTCCCATTATTAGCATTTGGTGTACACAATACTTTGATTAAGTTTTTTACACAATACCAAACAGATCAAGAAAAGAGCTCTTTTTTATCCTTTGTTTTAGTTTTACCATTACTCGTTATAATTCCTATTCTTATAACAGGCACATTTGGTTATGATTGGATTGCTACGTTTTGTTCGACCAAAAATGCCATTGTTTATGATTATGTATGGCAAATTCCTGTTATTGGGATTTGTATGGGGTATTTTGAGATTTTTTATGCTTGGGTAAAAGTACATTTACAATCTGTTTTTGGAAGTTTTGTGAAAGAAGTTTTGCTTCGTGTTTTTATTTCAATTTTTCTTTTTGGTGTTTACTTTAATTGGATATCGACTTTGACATTTATTAATTCCTTGATGGGAATTTATCTTGCTTCTACTCTAGTGATGTTTATTTATGCAATGAAAGTACGTCGCATTACTTTTAATTTCAAAATGCCTGAAAATAGTAAATCAATTGTAATTTATTCATTATTTATAATTCTTTCGGGGAGTATTGCCAATATGTTATTAGATATTGACAAAACCATGTTAAATCAATACGTTGAAATTGAGAATATTGCCTATTATTCTGTTGCGATTTTTATTGCAACTGTAATTGCTGTTCCTAGTCGCGCAATGCATCAAATAACCTATCCAATTACAGCAAAATTAATGAGCGAAGGAAAGTATGATGAATTGAATGATTTGTATAAGAAAACCTCTATTACTTTGCAAATAGTTGGCGGGTTGGTTTTACTAGGCATTTTGGTGAATATTAAACAATTATATCTATTGTTACCCGCTAGTTATAGTAACGGTGTTTTTGTGGTTTTCACTATTGGTACATCTAAATATTTTGATTTGATTTTGGGCAATAATAACGCAATTATCTTTAATTCAAAATATTACAAAGCGGTTTTATTTTTGGGTTTACTACTAGCCTTTTTTGCTATTACATTGAATATGCTTTTTATTCCGATGTATGGAATAAATGGTGCGGCATTGGCTACTTTAATTTCGATTACGCTTTATAGTTTAGCAAAACTTTTGTTTGTTGTAGTGAAAATGAAATTATACCCTTTTTCAAACAAAACATTATTTTCTTTTGGAATTTTGATTGTTAGTTTTTTCTTGTTTTACTATTGGGATTTTCCTTTTAATCCGATTTTGAATATTGTTTTAAAATCGATTCTTGTAACTATTCTATATATCTTTGTGAACTATAAATTAGTCATTTCTATCGAGTTTAATCAAGTCTTACACTCGATACTCAGAAAATTACGATTAGTTTAACCACAATAGAAGAAGTGTTAATTCTATTTTTTTTAGTTAAAAGATTACTTCATATCGTGTCTGTTTTCATCTAATTTCAATTAATTTTGTTTGGAATGTATAGCAAAAATAGCTCAAAAAAAATCCTGCTTCCTCATTTCTGATTCCGCAGGATTTAACAAACTAACCAACCAACCTATTTTTTATTCTTTGTCTTCAACTAATGCTTTTGTACCATCGGTTCTATAATAGTAGTAATTGTTATCATCATAATTATACGTATACGTGTGATGATTGTTGGTATAATAACTGTGAGTAAATCCACTGTTGTTTCTACCTTTTATACTTCCAATCATATCTATGATTTCACCAAAATGATTGTACACTAATCGCATTCCACCAATTTGTGTTAGTGCGAAACGGTTGTATCTCATATAGATGCTACCAATACGACTTACTCTGTCACGGCTATCATAGTTGATGAAAGTGTTCCCTACTCTACGCACTCTACCGAAACTATCATGTTCAATTTTTACACCATAATTGATTGGTGCCCCACGTCTTTCGGTGGTTCTTGCTCCTGCTTTTCTATAATGAAAATCTCCTTCGCTATCATCTGGACGTGTGTTAAAATCGAAGTCACCATTTGGAAAAACAAAGAACTCAATACCTCTTTCTGTAAATGAAATTGGCTCATCAAAATCAAATCTGTTGGTTGCAAAATCAACCGTGTTGAAACTTTTTGTTTCATTTGCATTTGCTAAACTTGTTGTTAACATAATGCTTACTGCTAGTAAAGTAATTGTTCTCATACTAAATCGTTTTAAAGCTTTTGCTTACTCGTTCGATTTTCAGCTTCTTCGATCAGAAAAACGTTCTGATGTTTGGTATATTCCAAGATGCGTGCCAAACCGAACCAAATGATTTGTTATTGAGTTGTTAATGATTTCTAAGTTATTTATAATCAATTATATATATATAAAACCTCTATTAAATAGATATAATAGAGGTTTACTGAATCATTATTTTTTTAGTTATAACTTTTCCTTCAAATACTTTCCTGTAACCGAATTTTTATTCTTTGCAATTTCTTCAGGAGTTCCGAAAGCTAATAATTGACCTCCATTTTCGCCTCCTTCTGGCCCTAAGTCTATTAAATAATCGGCACATTTTATTAAATCTAAGTTGTGTTCAATTACTATAATAGAATGTCCTTTTTCTAATAGTGCTTCGAATGATGCCAATAATTTCTTGATATCGTGAAAATGCAATCCAGTTGTAGGCTCGTCAAAAACAAAAAGGGCTTTGTCCTTAGTGGTTCCTTTTATTAAAAAGGAAGCTAACTTAATGCGTTGTGCTTCACCACCAGAAAGTGTTGATGAGGATTGCCCCAATTGTACATAACCCAATCCAACATCTTGTAAAGGTTGGAGTTTTTGCATGATTTTATTTTGTTTATGTAATGTAAAAAAAGTAATGGCATCATCTATTGTCATTGTTAAAATGTCATCAATATTTTTGCCTTCAAAATTGACTTCAAGAATTTCTTTTTTGAAACGTTTTCCGCCACAAGTTTCACAGGGTAACTCAACATCGGCCATAAAAACCATCTCGACATTGATAGAACCATCTCCTTTACAGGTTTCGCATCTACCACCATCTACATTGAAGGAAAAATGTTTGGGTTGATATCCTCTAATTTTGGATAATTTTTCTTTGGCAAACAAATCGCGTATATCATCATAAGCTTTGATATACGTTACAGGATTAGATCGAGAACTTCTACCAATGGGATTTTGATCAACATATTCAATACTTTTAATATGTGAATAACTTCCTGCTAATTCGGTAAATTGTCCTGCTTTTTCACCAATTCCTTCTAATTTTTTCTGTAAAGCTGGAAACAAAATTTTCTTAACTAATGTACTTTTTCCACTTCCTGAAACACCGGTTATTACGGTTAATGAATCTAAAGGAAATGTAACATCAATATTTTTCAAATTATTTTCTCGTGCACCTTTTACTTCAATGAAATTCTTAGAAGTTCTACGTTTTTTGGGAACAGCAATTTCTAATTTTCCATTCAGATATTGAGATGTTAATGAATCACTTTTCAAAATTTCGGCAAAGTCACCTTGTGCTACTAATTTACCTCCATAGGTACCCGCTTCAGGACCAATATCAATAATCATATCGGCTGCTTTCATGATGTCCTCATCATGTTCAACTACAATAACAGTATTGCCTAAATTGCGTAAATCTTTTAATACTTTTATCAATCGTTCTGTGTCTTTTGGATGAAGACCTATACTAGGTTCGTCTAAAATATACATCGAACCAACGAGTGAACTCCCCAATGAAGTGGCCAAATTAATACGTTGACTTTCTCCACCCGAAAGTGATGCCGAATTTCTATTTAATGTAAGATAGTCCAATCCTACATCGGATAAGAAGGCTAATCTATTATTGATTTCAATTAGAAGACGTTTGGCAACTTTTATATCATATTCGGATAATTGTAATTCTTTGAAAAAAACAATTAAATTCTTAATTGACATATCAACCAATTCCGAAATGGTCTTTCCTCCTACTTTTATATTATTTGTTTCCTTTCTAAGGCGTTTTCCTTTGCACGTCGTACATTTAGTTTTGCCACGATAACGAGAAAGCATAACACGATTTTGAATTTTGTAGTTTTTTTCTTCTAAATCTTTAAAAAAATCATTCAAGCCTGTAAAAAACTGGTTTCCTTTCCAAATTAAATCTTTTTGTTCATCTGAGAGTTCATAAAAAGGTTTGTGAATTGGAAAATCAAACTTATAGGCATTGTTTACCAATTGTTCATTATACCAACTCATACTTTCACCACGCCACGGGTAAATAGCATTTTCATAAACAGAAAGTGATGTGTTTGGAATAACTAATTCTTCATCAATTCCAATAATATTTCCGTAGCCTTCGCAGGTTGGACATGCACCATAAGGATTATTAAAACTGAACAAATGAATATTGGGTTCAAGAAATGTAATTCCGTCAAGAGTAAAATTAGTATTGTAGTTCATTCTTTCATTTGAATTCAATTTTTGAAGATAACACTCTCCTTTTCCTTCAAAAAAAGCGGTTTGAACTGCATCAGCCAACCGATTGTAAAACGCTTCTTCATCTTTTACAACTATCCTATCAATTACAAGAAGAATATCTTTTTCATTCAATAAATGTTGATCTATTTCATCTAAACGAATCATTTCCTTGTCAACAAGAATACGAGCAAAACCTTGTTGCAAAAGTACTTTTAATTTGTCTTCTAACTTTCTACCTTCTTCCAGATGAATAGGTGCTAATAGCAGCCATTTACTATTTTCTTCAAACGTTTTTACATCATTTATAACATCACTTATTGTATCTTTTTTCACTTCTTTCCCAGAAATTGGCGAAATTGTTTTACCAATGCGAGCATAAAGCAATTTCATATAATCATACACCTCTGTTGAAGTTCCAACAGTTGAGCGGGCATTGGTTGTGTTCACTTTTTGCTCAATGGCTATAGCTGGAGCGATTCCTTTTATATAATCCACTTTTGGCTTGTCTAAACGTCCTAAAAATTGTCTTGCATAAGAAGATAAACTTTCAACATAGCGACGCTGACCTTCAGCATACAATGTATCAAATGCCAGGCTTGATTTTCCCGAACCAGATAGCCCCGTAATGACAACCAATTTATTGCGAGGAATTGCAACATCGAGGTTTTTCAAGTTATGAATTTGTGCTCCTTTAATCAGAATGTTTTTCTTTGGTTCAAGAATAGATATGTCTTTTGGAATCATACAAAAAAGTGAATTTTTGCAAAGGTAATCATTTCTCAAATTAGAAGTGACATAAAGTTATGAGCTATATCATATCAAATTAAAAATTTGATAATTGCGAAATTGATATTTTGTGATGTAATAAATTAGAATGTCAAAATTTTAGACTTGTTTTAAATAGTAAATCATAAATTTATGGTTAGCATTTGATTTTTAAAACAGGATTTTACCTATACAAAAACACAACATACTACCGTTTTGCTTTAGATAAAGCAAAATGCATAAGCTTCATGTTTCTATTGAATTAGCTACTATTTCAAACGTTTTCGTTAATGTTGATGTTGTATAGTTTTTATATAGTTGAACAAAGTTGATTGTGTTGATTTGGTTGATTAACTTTGGTCTTCAACTAAATTTAATTATGTTATGAAAAAAATTACTTTTTTTGCATTATTGATATCTTGTTTTATCGGAAATGCCCAATCAATTGAAGGAACTTGGAAAATGAGTCCACAAGCAGGTTCTTTTGGAGTTGGACCAGGTCAAGGTGATACATCTTGGTATTCAAATTCGTTAGCTGATTTAGCTACAAGAGCTTGTTATTTTGATGACGAATATGTATTTAATGCTGATGGATCATTTTCGAATGTTCAAGGTTCACAAACTTGGCTAGAAGGCTGGCAAGGATTTGGTGATGGATGTGGTACCCCTGTTGCTCCTCACAACGGATCAAATGCGGCTTCTTGGACTTACAATTCAACGGCTAATACATTAACTTTAACTGGACAAGGTGCTTATATAGGTTTGCCTAAAGTGTATAATGGAGGAGAACTTACAAATCCTGCAAATGCACCAGCATCAATTACTTACACAGTCACTTCAATTTCTTCAACTTCTATGATGTTGGATATTTCAATTGGAGGTGGATGGTGGCGTTTCAATTTGACCAAACAAGTAGCTACTTCTCCTTTTGAAGGTGCATGGAAAATGAGTCCTCAAGCTGGTGCATACAGTGTTGGTCCTAATCAAGGAGATTCAAGTTGGTTTTCAAATTCTCTCGCAGATGTAACTACAAGAGCTTGTTATTTTGACGATCAGTTTCTTTTTAATGCTGATGGTTCATTTAGTAATGTTCATGGTTCTCAAACTTGGCTTGAGGGATGGCAAGGTCCAGAAGGTTGTGGAACTCCAGTAGCACCTCATAATAGTTCAAATGCAGCTTCATGGTCATACGATGCAACAGCAAGTACTTTAACACTTACTGGAGTTGGTGCATATATTGGATTACCTAAAGTTTACAATGGTGGAGAACTTTCAAATCCAGCAAACGCACCAAGTTCTATAACATACACCGTAACTTCGGTAACATCTGCCCTAGCAACTCTTGACATATCAATTGGTGGTGGTTGGTGGAGATTTATTTTACAAAAAGAAGGTGTAGCTACATGCTTTGATGGAATTCAGAATGGTGATGAGACAGGAATCGATTGTGGAGGATCAAATTGTCCAGTATGTGTAACACCTCCAACTGTTGCGGCTCCAACTCCTCCTGCAAGACCAGCTGCTGATGTAGTATCTATTTATAGTGATGCATACACAAATATAAATATAGCGAATTTTGATGCTGGATGGTGCGGAGGTTCTGCAGTAACGCCAGTGACAATTGCTGGTGACAATACCTTGAAAAAGAATATGGGCATCGTTTGTCATGGAATTGATTTTTCAACCAACAGACAAAATTTAACTGATTTTACTCATATTCATTTTGATTTTTACATAACAGATGCTGATTTAACAGGTGATGTTTTCAATTTAAAACTTGTAGATTTTGCAGGTGGTGGTGGTGAAGCATCTGCTTTAGAAGTTAATATTAATGGTGGAACAACTCCACAATTGGTAGCTAATCAGTGGGTTTCTGTTGATGTTCCAATTACTTCTATTGGAGGTGTTGTTGCTGGTAATTTAACTAGAAGTGATATTGCGCAAATTGGTATTACAACTGCCAATGTTGATAATGTTTGGTATGATAATATCTACCTTCATAAAAACACTTTGGGATTATCAAATTTTGATGCTTCAAATATAAAGATGTATCCAAATCCAGCTAAGAGTGTTTTGAATATTAATGCAAACTCAATTATAGAAAAGGTATCTGTTTACAATGTTTTAGGGCAAGAAATTACATCTAAAGTTTCTAATGAAAAACATGTTACACTTGATGTTTCAGGTCTTAATAATGGTGTTTATGTCGTTAAAACAACTGTTGATGGAAAAGTTTCATCATCAAGATTTATAAAAGAATAATTCTTATATAAATCTAAACTTAAAAGACTGTCCTAAATAGACAGTCTTTTTTTTTTGCAAACTAGACTTTTGATAACTTCTTAAAATCGTAAATTAAATGAAATTATTTATATAACTAAGAGTCAATAATTTTATTTTTTAGTTATATATTTAGCATTTATATTTAATCATAATTAGAAGAATGAAAAGAACTAAATTGTGTCTTATATTTATTAGCTATTTTTTGCTAAATATTTTCTGTTTTGGTCAAGAATTGCCACCAATTGTAAAATATAATTCTTATGGTTATAATGCTGGAAATCAGAATTGGATGATTTCTCAAGACCAAAATCAATTCATTTATTTTGCTAATAATGAAGGTCTCTTGGAATTCAATGGCTCTAACTGGAATCTATATAAATCACCTAATGAAACCATAATTCGATCTGTAAAAGTCATTGACAATAAAATATACACAGGATGTTATATGGAGTTTGGTTTTTGGATAAGAAAAAACAATGGACAGCTTCATTATACTTCGTTAAGTTCTAAAATTAAATCTAAAATTCTTAATGATGAACAATTTTGGAATATAATCAACTATGATCAATGGGTTGTTTTTCAATCTCTTGATAGAATCTATATCTATGATACCAAAACGAACACATTTCGAATAATAAATCCTTTAAAAAAAATTCTAAAATCATTTAAAACTTATAATTCCATTTATTACCAGACGAGCGATTATTCTCTATTTGAAATTGAAAACGGAACCAGTAAGCTAATTTCTAATAATTCAATATTAAAAGGGAATAAAATTGTAAACATTTTTTCAATTGATGAAGGATTATTAATACATTCCCAATACAATGGTTTTTACAAGCTAATAAATGGTAATTTAATTAAGTTCCATACAGAAGCAGATTTAGACATTGCGGCAAGTAGTATTTATAGTAGCCAGATGCTTTCTGATGGAAGCTTTGCTGTAGGTACAATTTCTAACGGTGTTTATATCGTCTCAAGGGATGGTAAAGTAAAATATCATATTACCCAAAGTAAAGGTTTAAGTAACAATACTATTTTATCATTACTTGAAGATTCTGAGAAAAATTTATGGATAGGACTTGATAATGGTATAAATTGTATAAATCTTTCTTCTCCAATAAAAAGCTACACGGATGACTCCGGTATGTTAGGCACTGTATACACTTCCATTTTGCACAATGGCTATCTCTACATTGGTACAAATCAAGGATTATTTTATAAAAAATACCCAAACGATGATGTACATTTCAAATTTATAAATGGAACAAAAGGTCAAGTTTGGTCACTTTTTGTACATGATAAAACGCTTTTTTGTGGTCATGATTCTGGAACATTTATAATTGAAGGTGAAAACTCAAAATCAATTTTCTCTCAATCTGGAACTTGGAAATTTGAGGTTGTACCATCAAATAATAATCTAATTCTACAAGGTAACTATTATGGAATATCGTTAATTGAAAAAGTCAATGATAAATGGGTCTTCAAAAACAAGATTGAAGGATTTAATTATTCTTCAAAATATTTGGAAATTACAAATTCAAATGAAGTATATGTTAGTCACGAATACAAAGGAATTTTTAGATTACAAATTGACAATTTGTTTAAGAAGTGTATAAAACTTTATGCGTATTCAAATCCACCAAAAGGTAAAAATGCAGGTCTAGCAAAATTCAACAATTCCATATACTATGCATACAAAGGTGGAATTTATAAATTAAACATGAGTTCAAAGCTATTTGAAAGAGATCGTGTTTTGAGTAAGATTTTTGATAATAATGAATATAATTCAGGCAAATTAATATTAGACAACTCAAACAAACTATGGCTTTTTTCAAAAAATTACATCAACTATTTTACATTAAACAAATTAGATTTAAGTTTAAAGAAGAATGTTATTTCAATACCATCTACCCTAACAAATTCAATGTTAGGATATGAAAACATTTATCAATTGTCCAATTATCAATACCTTGTTGGTACCACCGATGGTTATTATGTAATAAACATAAATGATTTAAATGTAAAAAACTATAAGGTTTTAATCACTGATGTAAGTGTCAATAAACTGAATAAAGACTTAATAAACTTTTCAATCGTTGATCAAGGTATTTTGGAGCATGACGAGAACAATATAACATTAAGCTATACAGTACCCGAATACAATAAATATATATATGCAGAATATCAATACCTTCTTGAAGGTTTTCAGGATGATTGGAGTGAATGGAGTTCAAAATCGAATGTCACTTTTAAAAATCTTCCCGCAGGCGATTATAATTTTAAAGTTCGATCACGTGTTTCAAATTCTGTAAACGATGCTCTTGCAACATATAATTTTACTATAAAAAAACCGTGGTATGCAACAACGCTTGCAATTATACTTTATAGTTTACTTCTAATTACTTCATTTGTTTATGTTAATAAACTTTACAAGAACTATTACAATAAACAAAAGGAAAAGCTAATTGAAGAGAATAATCTCTTACTCGAAATAAAAGAACTAGAAAACGAACAACAGTTAATGAAAATTAGAAACGAACAATTATCGCAAGACTTCGAAGCAAAAAATAAAGAATTAGCCGTTTCTACAATGAGTTTAATCAAGAAAGATGAGCTACTTTCTTTAATAAAAGAAGATCTCAAAAAATCCTCAGACGAGAATTCTAATAGAAGTATTAAATCTGTTATTACTAAAATCACAAAAAGTATTTCAGAAGAAGATAATTGGAATGTATTTAAAGAAGCGTTTGATACTGCCGATAAAGATTTTTTGAAAAAAATTAAAATGGCACATCCATCACTTACACCTAATGATTTAAGACTATGTGCCTATCTAAGATTGAATCTATCTTCTAAAGAAATAGCTCCATTATTAAACATATCTGTTAGAAGTATTGAGATAAAAAGATATCGTTTGCGAAAAAAGATGGATTTGCCTCATGAAAAGGGTTTAGTAGAATACATTCTTTCAATATAAAGATACAACATACCTATACATTACCACAACAATAACGTTTGAAATTGTTGTGATTTGGATATTGCTATGGAAAATTATGCCATGTCCTTTCTAGTATATCTTCGACAATATATTAAAAAAACAAAAATGTATGTTTTTTGTTGTGGTTGTTTTAATATAGGTCTAAAATTTACTCATTATTTTTATAAAAAGTTACATTAAGTTACACTATAAAAATCGCATATTAATTAAACCTTATTAATCAAATGAAAAAAATTATTTTTTTACTAATTTTTTGTACTTCATTTTCATCATTTTCACAATCAGATAGAGTGACTGTAGAAAAAAGTAATTCTGACATTAAGCTAAAAGTAAACGGAAAAGACTTTATAGTAAATGGAATGAATTGGGACTATTTCCCAATAGGCACAAATTATTCTTATAGTTTATGGAATCAGTCTGATACATTCATAAAACAAGCACTTGATGAAGAAATGGGATTGTTAAAAAATATGGGAGTTAACACAATAAGAGTATATTCTGGAATTCCCAAAAAATGGATTGAATATATTTATTCAAATTACGGCATTTATACTATGCTCAATCATTCTTTTGGTCGTTATGGTTTATCGATAGATGGTATTTGGACACCTAATACGGAATATTCAAATATAAAAACGCGCGAATTACTATTAAAAGAAGTAACTCAGATGACCGCTGAATATAAAAATACGAAAGGACTACTTTTATTTCTTTTAGGTAATGAAAATAATTATGGATTATTTTGGGATGGTGCTGAAACAGAAAATATTCCTATAAAGGATAGAAAATCCACTATTCGTGCAAAATCTATGTACAAACTTTTTAATGAAGCTGTACTTTCAATGAAATCAATCGATGCTAATCATCCAATTGCAATTTGTAACGGTGACTTGCTTTTCCTTGATATAATTGCTGAAGAATGTAAAGATGTAGATATACTAGGAACCAATGTATATAGAGGAGTGTCTTTCGGAGATTTATTTGATAGGGTGAAAAAAGAATATGGAAAACCAGTTCTACTAACCGAATTTGGATCGGATGCCTTTAATGTTTTAACAAATCAAGAAGATCAAAATTCACAAGCTTTCTATCTTAAAGGAAATTGGAAAGAAATTTATGAAAATGCTGCAGGAATAGGAAAAGCAGGAAACTCGCTAGGAGGCTTTACTTTTCAGTTTAGTGATGGATGGTGGAAATATGGACAAACAAAAAATTTAGATACTCACGACAATAATGCTTCATGGTCTAATGGAGGTTATCAAAAAGATTACACAGAAGGTGAGAACAACATGAATGAAGAATGGTTTGGTATATGCGCAAAAGGATCTACTAATGAAAAAGGATTTTACCAATTGTATCCTAGAACATCTTATTATGTTCTAAAAGAAATTCATCAATTAAATCCTTTCGCCTCTGATGTAACAATAGCAACAATTGCAAATCACTTTGATAAAACACAAATAATGGATGCTTCTTTACGAGCAAGAGGTGATAAAGCTGCCTTGCAAAGTGGTACCAGTGAGGTTTTAAAAATCAGTAATCTAAGAGCTGAATTTACAACATTTAATACCGGTGGAAGTTTAATAACAACTCCTTCTGAAGATAATCCAGAAACCAATACTTACCCAAACAAATTAGGATTTGATCATATGGAATCTTATTTTATTGGTGTTGAAGGTAATCCTGCTCCAAACATGAAGGCTAATGTTAATGTAAATATTTTAGGTCGTGTCGCAGAAAATCCAATAAATGAAATCTTCTATGAAAATAGAGGAAGATCACAAGAAGTTAAAACTGAAGACGGAACTGTAATGATGAACGATATTAACAGAGTTCAGGTATATAATGCTTCTTACAACTGGAATGCAAAAGATTTTGATTTAAGAGGATTTTACAGAACAGGGCATTATCATTGGGGATATGAAGGCGACTTTTTTGCTCTATATCCTGAAGCCAATTATGGACCAAATTTAGATATTTACAACGGTGAAACTCTTGGTTTTGAAATAGATGGAAAAAGAAGCTTGAATGGATTAAAAGCCGCGTTTGGACCTCAATTATGGTGGGGAGCAAATCCTGCTTATTTATTAAAATACAGTAAAAAAATTGGAAAATTTGATGCAACAGCGGTTTATCATGAAGATGTTGCTAATGCTTCGGCAGCTCTAACATCTATTGCAATTCCACTACCAAAAACACGTAGAGCAACAATTCATTTTAAAACAAAATTCAATGCACTAGGAATTGAATTTGGAGGAATTTGGGCAGGACAACCACTCAATGGTAGAGAATTCCAATATGCAAAAGAAATAGCTACTGATACTTATACTATTTACAATGATAAAATTAATTCTGATGACAATTGGGGTGGCAAAATCAAATTAATGCTCTCTAAGGGACGATTTAATGTATATGCTCAAGGGGCTGTAATGGGATTAGTTGCAAATGGAGGTGCAGATAATGTACAAACTTTTACTGGTTGGAGATTAAAAGACAGCGGAAGTGGTAATCAAATGAACTTTTTAACAGGTTTTACCTACAACATAAACTCTAATTTACAAATAGCACCTAACTTTTTATGGCAAAAACCTTTAGTTGAAGCAATGCCAAATGGTGTAAATGCACCAGGTAGATTGAGAAACATTCAAGATGACCCATTTGTAGTAAGAGCAAACAGAGAAACTATAGGTGGAGAATTATTATTAACCTTTGACCCTACTCCTGCTACATGGATGTATGAATGGAATAATGATATGGTTGAAGATGCAAAATTTGCTTTCAGTACTGGTTTTGTATACCGTCATTTGCCAACAACTCAAGATGCCGCAATTGGTTTTTTGAGTAATCGTACGGCTTTTGCATTTGCAAAATCGGCTCCTGCTCATGACTTATGGGAATCTAATACAAGGATAGTTTCAAAATTAAGTCCAGATTTTGGAATAATTGCAAACATTTATTTAGGAAATGGACAAGCCAACGGAGATTCTGAGAGAACTATTAACAGAATGGGTGGCGATTTTAGAGTGATTTATAAAAAGGTAAAATTTGTTCACTCAGTAAAATTTAATGATTGGGGACCTTATGATTATCATAGAGACTTTAATCTTACTTACCCTATACAAAGTTCATTAGACATATCAACTTCTGTTGGAAAACCAAACTGGTTTGTTCTACCCGACACAAGAATTGGGATAATGGGGATATGGCGTTCTTTAGATCAATATTCACCAAGATATTTACCTAATCAAACAGCTACAGAATTTGCTACACAACCCATAATCAGTCCAGTCGGATTTGGTAATGGTACTGAATGGGAAATTAGAACATATATTCATATAAATATTGGAAAATAATTAAAAAAAAATAAAGATGAAAAATATAAATTTTAATTTTTGCACAAATGCTCTTATTACTGCAATTGTCTTTATAACAAGTAGTTGTGAAAGAGAATTATCAGATGAGGCAACTTTAGCAACATTTTCAAAAACAGGGGAAATTTTTATTGACGCACCTATCGCTATGGGTTCTAATTTTTATTTTCCTTATGGACCAGATGCAGCAAATCCAATAGGCTCAAAATTAGATGCTTGGTCAGTAGATAATGAAGTTGGTTATAATGGTTCATCGGCATCTATGCGTTTTGATGTTCCAAACGCAAATGATACAGAGGGAAATTATGCTGGAGCAATTTTTAAGGTAGATGGTGCAGGAAGAGATTTAACGGGATATGATGCGCTCACCTTTTATGCAAAAGCTTCACAAGGAGTAACTATTGGAGAATTTGGATTTGGAGAAGATTTTTATCCTAATAAGTATATGGCAACAATAACCAATGTTAGCTTAGGAACTAATTGGAAAAAATATATTATTCCAATACCTGATGCTTCTAAATTAGTGCAAGAAAAAGGAATGTTTAGATATGCAGCAGGAACACAACAAACCAATGGTAATGGTTATATCTTTTGGATAGATGATCTAAAATTTGAAAAATTAGGAACTATTGCACATCCACAACCTAAAATATTAAATGGACTCAATACTACGCAACAAGCTTATACCGGAACAAAAATCAGTGTAACAGGTTTAACACAAACTTTTAATTTAGCTTCAGGTGCAAATCAAACTATCAATTGTGCACCAAGTTATTTTGAGTTCACCTCTTCGAATCCAAGTGTAGCAACTGTTGATGAATTAGGTGTTGTTACTGTTATTGGATCTGGTTCGGCAATAATATCTGCAACACTTGGAGGAGTTTCGGCACTAGGTACTCTAACAATAAACTCTTTAGGTACTTTTATACAGGCTACAGTTCCCGATAAACCAGCAGAAAAAGTTATTTCGCTTTTTTCAGACGCATATGATGATGTAGCTGTTGACTATTTTAATGGTTATTGGGGTGGCTCGACTACACAAACAGAGTTATTAAGCATCAACAGTAATGAAATACAAAGTTACACTTCTCTAAACTATGTTGGTATTCAAACAAATACACAACCAGTAAATGCTACAACAATGCAATTTCTACACTTAGATATTCTTCCTAGAAGTGCAGCTACAACAAGTTTTGTAATTAAAATTAGAGATAGAGGTGCAAATGGTATCATTAACTCGGATGGTAACGGATTACCTACCGTAGATGATAAAGAAATTGCATATACTATTCCTGCCAATCAATTAACTGTTGGAACATGGAAACCTATAGATATTCCATTAACGGGAAATATATTGAATCAAAAAAACAATCTTGCACTAATTGTGTTTGTTGGCAATATCAATTTCTATTTGGATAACTTATACTATTACAAAAACTAAAACCTTAAAAAATGATCCTAAAAAATATTAAATTATATAGTACATCTATTTTATGTTTAACGATACTAAGTTGTACAAATGATGAAAAACAAAAGGTAGTTACCAAAACCAAGTTGGTTTTGAGTGAAGATTTTGATACTAATGGTACTCTAAACCCTAATCTATGGAGTTATGATATAGGCACAGGAAACAATGGTTGGGGAAATAATGAACTACAATACTACACAGATAGAACTCAAAATATTGTGGTTGAAGACGGAATGTTGAAAATTACAGCTCTAAAAGAATCGTATTTAGGTTCTAGTTATACTTCTGCAAAAATCTTAACCAAAGGAAAGTTTAATCAAAAGTATGGAAGAATTGAAGCTAGGATAAAACTGCCTTGGGGAAAAGGCCTATGGCCAGCATTTTGGATGCTCGGTAGTAATATTCAAACTACCGATGAAAACCCTGACAATCCTACTACTGTATTTTGGCCACAATGTGGTGAAATCGATATTATGGAATATCTAGGTAGTAACCCCACTACAGTATTAGGTACTGTTCATGGGCCTGGTTATTCTGGCGGAAGCGCAATTACTAAAAGTTATTCACTAACAAATAATCGATTTGATAATGATTTTCATGTATTTGGAATTGAATGGGATGAAAACTATATCAATTACTATGTTGATGATGTTTTGTATAATCAAATAACACCCGATGATGTTCCTGGAGAATGGGTTTTTAATCAATCATTTTATATCATTTTAAATATGGCAGTCGGCGGAAATTTACCAGGTTCTCCAAATAGTGAAACCTCTTTTCCACAAACTATGTTAGTTGATTATGTAAGAGTTTACGAATAAAATTTAAAAAAAAAATCAAGAAAAAGTTCCTTATCCAAATTATGAGCCAAAATAATTTTAATAGTACATCTGAAAAAATAAATAATGAAAACAAATCAATTTCCATGAAAATGGTACAAATTGAGGGTGAAAATTATTATAAAATTTCCAATAGTGACGCTATGCGACCTTTCTTTATGAGTATCGTTAGCGATTCTAATCATTGGATGTTTATTTCTAGTAACGGTGGTTTAACTGCAGGAAGAAAAAATGCAGAGTTTTCTCTTTTTCCTTATTATACCGATGATAAAATAACAGAATTCGCCGATATTACGGGAAGTAAATCAATATTTCAAATTGTATGTAATAATGAAAAACATATCTGGGAACCTTTTTCAGAACGATTTAATGATAAGTATAACCTAACCCGAAATTTATACAAAAATGAGCTAGGAAACAAAATAATATTCGAAGAAGTTCATCACGATTTTCAACTCATTTTTAGATACCAATGGAACTCTAGCAATTTATATGGATTTGTTAAGAAATCAGAATTAATAAATGAATCTGACAATGATTATTCAATAGTTTTATTAGACGGAATTCAAAATATTTTACCTCAAGGAGTCAATAGCGATTTACAAGCTACAACAAGTAATTTGGTTGATGCTTATAAAAGAAATGAACTTCATTTGGAAAGTGGGCTAGGAATTTTTGCTCTAAGTGCAATTATTGTTGACAAAGCGGAACCAAGCGAAGCACTGAAAGCTAATATAGCTTGGTCTTTAGGCTTAGACAATGCAATTCATTTGCTTTCATCTTTACAACTTCCTGCATTTAGAAAGTTTCAAAATATTCATCAGGAAAACGATATTAAGGGTGAAAAAGGAGCTTATTTTGTTTCAACCAAATTGGATTTAGTAAAAAACACATCTAAAACATGGAAGATAATTGCCAATGTGAATCAAAATCAAGCTCAAGTTATCCAGTTAGCCGATGCAATTTCTAACACTACAACTTTAGAAAGCCAAATAATTGCAGATATACAATTGGGAAATCAAAACCTAATCGCTCTTAATGCAACAGCAGACGGTTTACAGTTTACAGCAGATAAAAGAAAAGACACACGTCATTTTTCAAATGTTTTATTTAACATTATGCGTGGAGGAATTTTTGATCATAATTATTCGATTGAAAAAAAGGATTTTGTAAACTATATCGCTAAAGCAAACAAAAGCTTATTTATAGACGAAAAGGATTTTTTAGATAATTTGCCTAATACTTTCGATTATTCGCTACTTCAACAATCTATTTCAAAAAGTCAAAATGCCGATTTAATTCGTTTATGTACAGAATATCTTCCGCTTAAATTTAGTCGAAGACATGGAGATCCAAGTCGACCTTGGAATAAATTTTCTATCAATACAAGAAGTGAAATTGATGGTTCTAAAATACTGGATTATGAAGGAAATTGGCGCGATATCTTTCAAAACTGGGAATCCTTAGCCTATTCATTTCCTGAGTTTATTGATGGAATGATACATAAATTTTTAAATGCTTCAACTTTTGATGGGTACAACCCATATCGCGTAACAAAAGATGGTTTTGATTGGGAAACTATCGAACCCGATAATCCTTGGTCATATATAGGATATTGGGGTGATCATCAAATTATCTATCTATTAAAGTTTTTAGAATTTATTGAAAATTACCAACCTGGAAAGCTAAATGCCTATTTTGACAAAGAGTGTTTTGTTTATGCAGCAGTTCCATATACAATAAAATCGTATCATGAAATTTTAAAAAACCCAAAAGATACTATTGAATTTAATCACGAATGGGATGCAAAAATCAACCAGCGTCGCAAACAAAACGGTGCTGATGGTGCTTTATTGAGAGATAACAATGATGAAATTTACCATGTAAACTTAATAGAAAAATTATTAGCAACCATTTTGGCCAAAATGTCCAATTTTATTCCTGAAGCTGGTATTTGGATGAATACCCAACGACCAGAATGGAACGATGCAAATAATGCTTTAGTTGGAAACGGTGTTTCTATGGTTACACTTTATTATTTGAGAAGGTTTCTAAAATTTTTCCAACAATTATTAGATAATTCAAACCAAGAAACAATCAAAATATCAAATGAAATGGTAGAGTTTTATCATGCCGTTAGAGAAAGTTTGATTGCATACAAACCCATATTGTCAGGAACAATAACAAATAATGATAGAAAAAAAATACTAGATTCATTAGGTCAAGCAGCTGCCGAATACCGTTTTCAAGTATATAATAGTGGTTTTTGGGGTAAAAAAAGAACACATTCTATGCAAGGTTTGAAGAATTTTATTCAAGTAAGTATCGACTTTATTGAACACTCTATCAAGGCAAACCAAAGAGAAGATAAATTGTATCATGCATATAATTTAATGTCTATTGAAAATAGCGGTATTTCAATTTCCTATTTACCTGAAATGCTCGAAGGTCAGGTTGCCATTTTAAGTTCTGGGTTTTTATCAGGTAAAGAATCTTTGGAAGTATTAGATGCTTTGAGGAAAAGTGCATTATACAGAAAAGATCAAAACAGCTATATTCTATATCCAAACAAAGAGCTTCCTAAGTTTTTAGAAAAAAATACTATTCCAAAAGAAAAAGTAGAAAAATCGGTACTACTGAAACATTTATTAGAAAACAACAATTTTCAGCTTGTCAATAAAGACATAAAAGGAAACTATCATTTTAATGGTGATTTTCATAATGCTAATGATTTGAAAATGACTTTAGAACAACTATCTTCAAATAAAGATTACGAAGAATTAGTGATAAACGATAGAGAAATTGTACTTCAAATTTTTGAAGATGTTTTTAATCATAAAGCTTTTACAGGACGTTCAGGAACATTTTATGGTTATGAAGGTTTAGGTTCCATTTATTGGCACATGGTTTCAAAGTTGCACTTAGCAGTTTTAGAAGTTACTAACAAAGCATTTGAAATAAATGAAAGCAAGTTGGTTACCAATGCATTAATTCATCATTTTGATGAAATCGGAGCTGGAATTGGCATCTATAAATCACCCGAGGTTTACGGAGCATTTCCAACCGACCCCTACTCTCACACCCCTTTTGGAAAAGGGGCTCAACAACCTGGAATGACTGGACAAGTAAAAGAAGATATCGTTACGCGAATAGGTGAATTAGGTGTAAAAATGAAAGATGGAAAATTACAATTTCAACCTAACTTCCTTAAAAAAGATGAATTTATAGCAAATGATACTGAAGTTACTTTTGTAATGGTTGATGGGGCAAACAAAAAAATCAACCTTCAACAAAACAATTTAGCTTTTACAATATGTCAAGTACCTGTTATTTACAAAATTAATAATACAAGTAAAATTGAATTACATTATAAAAATGGAGAAACCAAAACTTTTGAAACATTAGAATTAAACGAACAAGAAAGCAAAAAAATATTTTATAGAACCAATGATATAATATTGGTTGAAGTAAGTTTAAATGTAACTATTTTGAGATAATGAAAAGATTGATTTACATTATATTACTATCATTTATATCATGTAAAACTACCAGTAAAAACAATTTGGTTTCAAAAGAAATGACAGCAGAAAAATTATTAGGAAATATAAATTATCAGGCTATTTGTTATGGCGGATACAGAACACAAACAAGAGAAAAACAACCAACAATAGCAGAAATTAAGGAAGATTTAAAGATACTTTCTGCAATGAATATTAAAGTATTGCGAACATATAATGTGCACTACGAAGAAGCATCCAATTTATTAAAAGCCATTACAGAATTAAGAAAAAGTGATAAAAATTTTGAAATGTATATAATGCTTGGAGCATGGATTGATTGCAAAAATGCATGGACAAATTTAGAACCTATTCATAGCGAAGAAAGTAATAGAAATGCAATAGAGATTGAAGAAGTAGTAAGATTAACCAATAAATATCCAGAAATAGTAAAAATTATATCTGTTGGAAATGAAGCAATGGTTAAATGGGCAACTACATATTATGTAACGCCATATATTATTTTAAAATGGGTAAATCATTTACAAAATTTAAAAAAAGAAAATAAACTACCTAAACATGTATGGATAACAAGC
>CAZLEU010000004.1:0-23390 GCA_964558625.1 uncultured Flavobacterium sp. | reverse complement strand
TTTACAAAATTTAAAAAAAGAAAATAAACTACCTAAACATGTATGGATAACAAGCTCAGACAATTTTGCTTCATGGGGAGGACATTCAGAAGAGTATCACGTAGAGGAATTAAATCAATTAATCAAAGCGGTAGATTACATTTCCCTACACACCTATCCAATGCACGATACACATTATAATCCTATTTTTTGGGGAATCAAAGAAAGTGAATTTCAGTTTTCAGAAAAAGAAAAAATCGATGCAGCAATGTTTAGAGCTAGAGATTATGCCGTCAATCAATACAATAGTGTTGTCCATTATATGAAATCAATTGGAGTAAACAAACCAGTTCATATTGGTGAAACAGGTTGGGCTACAACTTCAAATGAACAATATGGAAACGAAGGTTCTAAAGCAACAGATGAATATAAATCGGCATTATTTTATAATTTAATGAGAGAATGGAGTAACAAAAATAACATTTCATGTTTCTATTTTGAAGCCTTTGATGAAAACTGGAAAGAAGCTACGAATCCATTAGGTTCAGAAAACCATTTTGGATTGATTAATTTACAATCGCAAGCCAAATATGTACTATGGAAAAATGTAGACAATCAAATTTTTAAAGGGTTAACGCGCAATGGCAAGCCTATAACCAAAACATATAATGGAGACGAAAAAGCGTTATGGTTAGATGTTAAAACACCCAATTCGATTATAAAGAATTAACGAAATGGAGAAAAATAAAAGTAAACTAGTTGATACTAAATTTTTGATAATAGCTTGTAGTATGATATTCTCATTACATAGTTGCAGAACGTCCTATGAATTAAATGTTCAAGTTTTTGAAACTTCCGAACGAGGAAATTCATTGAAAAAAATTACTCAATTTTCAACTGAAGAATCTCCTATCACCCTATCCATCAATCCAGAAGAAAAGTTTCAAACTATTACAGGTTTTGGAGGATCATTTACTGAATCTTCTGCTTATCTACTCAATCGATTAAGTACTGAAAATAGAAAAAAAATAATAGACGCCTACTTTAGTGAAGAGGGAGCAAATTACTCTCTAACTCGTACACACATGGCATCGTGCGATTTTTCGTTAAGTAATTATACGTATGCCAACGTTGAAAACGACTTGACTTTGGAACATTTCACAATAGAACATGATAAATCCAACCTAATTCCAATGATTTTACAAGCAAAAGCAACTTCAAAAGAAGGTTTTAAAATCATTTCATCACCTTGGACTTGTCCGCCATGGATGAAAGACAATAAAAACTATGTTGGAGGAAAACTATTACCCGAATTCAATGACACATTTGCATTATACTTTTCAAAATATTTGAATGCATATAAAAATGAAGGTATCAATATTTGGGGAGTCACAGTAATCAATGAACCTCACGGTAATGGAAACAATTGGGAAAGCACGCTTTTTTCACCAGAAGAAATGACTCTTTTTGTTCAAAATCATCTTGGACCAAAGCTAGAACAAGAAGGTTGGAAAAACGTTAAAATATTTGGGTATGACCAAAACAGAGCTGGTTTACCAGAATGGGTAGATGCAATGTATAAAAATGAAGCAACTTCCAAATATTTTGCAGGAACCGCAATTCACTGGTATGAAAGTACCTATGATTATTTTACCAAAGAACTACAATATGCTCACAACAAAGCACCAAAGAAGCACCTAATTGAAACAGAAGGTTGTATTGACTCAGAAATTCCCCATTGGCAAGATGATGCTTGGTATTGGAAAAAAGAAGCAACCGACTGGGGTTGGGATTGGGCAAGTGAAAAAGATAAATATCTGCATCCAAAATATGCACCCGTAAACCGTTATGCAACCGATATTATTGGCTGCTTAAATAATTGGGTTGACGGATGGATAGATTGGAATATGGTATTAGACCGCCAAGGTGGACCAAATTGGTTTAAAAATTGGTGCGTGGCTCCAGTCATTGTAGATGATAAAAGCGATGAAGTTTATTTTACGCCTTTGTATTATGTAATGACACATTTTAGTAAGTTCATGCGACCAGGTGCTGTAAAGATTGGCTGTACAATTAGTAATGAAAATATTTTGGCAACTGCCGTTAAAAATCCTGATGACTCCATAGCAATTGTAATATTTAACCCAACAGATTCTAAGCAAACTATTGATATCAAATTAAAAAATAAAAACACAATCATTGCAATAGATGCAAAGGCATTACAAACTGTACTAATAAAATAAAATTAATAATTAATTAAAATATAACCTATGTCAAATACTGTTTCAAACACTAAAGTAGTTGTTCCAATGAGTCAAAAAATAGCCTTTGGGTTGGGTATGCTTGCCAATCAGATGTTTCCTGCTGCTTTAGGAATCTTCATGGTTGTATTAGTAGAAAACTTAGGTATGCCTTCATGGATGTGGGGTGTTTTGTTTTTTGTCCCGAGAATTGTTGATGCCTTTTTTGATCCAATAATGGGCTTTGTATCAGATAATACAAAATCGGTCTGGGGACGCCGAAGACAATATGTTTTTATTGGTTCTATTATTATGGGAATTGCATTTATGATTATGTGGCAATTATACCGAGAAGATAGCGTAACCTATAATTTTATATTTTTTCTAATTTGGTCATTAATTTTTCATATTGGACTATCCATTTTTAGTGTTCCATATGTAGCTATGGGGTATGAAATGAGTGACGATTTTCACGAACGTACAAGCATTATGGCTATTTCTCAATGGATTGGTCAATGGGCTTGGGTAATTGCACCATGGTTTTGGGTAATTATGTACGATCCATCTTGGTTTCCAAATGCAGATACAGCTACAAGAACATTAGCTATTTGGGTTGGTATAATCTTTATGTTTCTAGCCATGGTTCCCGCTATATTTATTAAAAGTAAATCAACAAAGTTTGATAATACTTTAGAACCACTAACATTCAAAACCATTGGAGGTAGTTTGAAAGAAATTCTAATTAGTTTTAAAGAAGCCTTTGTTAATAAACCATTTAGAAAACTTTGCATCGCTACATTCTTTATTTTTAACGCCTTTAATACAGTTGCAGGTTTTACATTTTTTATAGTTGTGTATTATCTATTCAATGGAGATACTGCCGCTGCTGGAATTTGGCCAACACTTTTTGGGTGTATGGGTGCATTAGCTACAACTTTTATAGTAATTCCAATTGTAGCATGGATGTCAAAAAAAATGGAAAAAAAGACCGCTTTTCTAATATCACAAGGAATTTCAGTCTTTGGATATATTCTTTTATGGTTTCTTTTTATACCTGGTAAACCCTATATGTTTTTATTTGCTTTACCCTTTTTCTCATTCGGAATTGGAAGTTTGTTTACTCTAATGATGTCAATGACTGCCGATGTTTGTGATATGGATGAATTAGAATCTGGAAAAAGAAGAGAAGGTGTTTTTGGAGCCATTTATTGGTGGATGGTAAAATTCGGTTTTGCCATAGCAGGATTATTAACGGGTGTGATTATGTCTATTGTTGCTTTTAAAGCTGGCGCGCCAACACAACCAGAAGGTGCTGTTACTGGACTACGATTATTCTTTTCTGGAGTGCCCATTTTCGGAACCTTAATAGCCATGTGGGTAATGTGGGATTATGACTTGACCGAGGAAAAGGCCAGAACCATCAAAAAAGAATTAGATGAAAGAAAAGGCAAAGAAAAAATACAATCATCTGGCTATTTATCTGGAAAATTACTCTCATTAATTAAAAAAAATAATATTAATACTCCATTAGGAAGAAATTTAACATCCATTAGTGAAGCTGATATAAAAGTAGAATTTGCCAATACTATAAATAATGGAATTCATGGATTATGTTTTAGTCCATACATTGAAGGTCAAAATATTGGTGACATTCTATCTGTTGATCAAATAAAAAGAAGAATCGATATTATAACTCCTCATACTAATTGGATTCGTTCTTTTTCATGTACAGATGGTAACGAGCTAATACCAGAAATTGCACATCAAAAAGAATTAAAAACAATAGTTGGGGCATGGATTAGTAATGACAAAGTTAAAAACGAAAAAGAAATTGAAGCCCTAATAAAACTAGGTAAATCTGGTTTAGTTACCATTGCAGCAGTTGGAAACGAAGTATTACACCGAAATGAAATTTCCGAACAAGAACTTATTAATTATATCAAAAGGGTCAAAGAAGCACTACCCTCTATTCCTGTTGGATATGTAGATGCTTATTATCAATTTTTGGATAGACCAAATTTAATCTCTGCTTGCGATTTATTGTTAGTGAACTTCTACCCTTTTTGGGAAGGCGCACATAATGATTATGCTATCTCTTATTTACAAAATATGCTTGAAGTAACACAGAATGTTGCACAAGGAAAGAAAATCATAATCTCAGAAACCGGTTGGCCAAATAAAGGTGAGACCGTAGAACAAGCAATTCCATCAGATGGTAATGCTATGAAATACTTTGTTGCATCGCAAGAATGGGCAAAAAGTAATTCAATAGAATTATTCTATTTCTCATCTTTTGATGAATCATGGAAAATAGCACAAGAAGGAACGGTGGGTACAGCATGGGGAATTTGGGATAAAAATGAAAAATTAAAATATAAATAAATCAGCTATGTCATTCAGAGAAGGTCACTATTTTTCAATAGAACACAATAGCAGTACAAGTACTAAAAACGAATATAGAAGCATCGATTTTTCTGAAATTCCTGCAAATAGATTAGCAGAACTTTGGAGACAAACATTAGAAAATGGTATGCATGGAATTTGTTTTAGTTTATATGAAGATGGGCAAAAACCAGGCGATATTATTACCGCTGAACAAGTTAATAGACGAATTCAAATTTTAAAACCATATACCAACTGGATTCGTTCTTTTTCATGTATTGAAGGTAATGAACACATCCCAAGAATTGCACGTGAAAACGGAATGCAAACTCTTGTTGGTGCATGGCTTGGGGACGATTTGGACTTGAATGAAAAAGAGATTGAAAGTTTAATAACATTGGCTAAAGAAGGTTGTGTTGATATTGCAGCTGTAGGAAATGAAGTAATGTATCGTGGTGATTTGACCGAAAATCAATTATTAGAATATATTAAACGTGTAAAAGAAGCTTTACCAAACATTCCTGTTGGCTACGTAGATGCCTATTACGAATTTTCTCATCGTCCCAAAATTACTGAGGTTTGCGATGTAATTCTGACTAATTGTTACCCATATTGGGAAGGTTGCCCAATAGAACACTCTTTTAATCATATGCTAAGTATGTTTGGTTCGGCTAAAGATGCTGGACAAGGAAAACGTGTAATAATTACAGAAACGGGATGGCCAAGTGAAGGAGGTTCACTTAAAGGTGCATTTGCATCCAATGAAAATGCTATGAAATATTTTATTGAAACTCAAAATTGGTCGAAACAACATGATATTGAAATTTTCTATTTTTCTTCTTTTGACGAATCATGGAAAGTCGGACCAGAAGGTGCAGTTGGAGCCTATTGGGGTTTATGGGATAAAAACGAAAAACTTAAATTTTAACAAAAGTTATCCTTAAATTAAGGTTGAAAGTGAGATGAGCTTTTTTAAAACAAATCATAAAATAGCGAATCATGAAAAAGAATACTCTGTCTCAAATTTTTATTGCCTTACTACTAATTACACAATTTGGTTTTTCACAAGTTGATGTAGTTTATAACGATTTAGTATGGTCCGATGAATTTGATATTAATGGTTCAGTAAATGCTACAAAATGGCATCATCAAACACAATTACCACCAGGAGGAAGTTGGTTCAATGGTGAAGTACAACATTACACTAATCAACTTGCAAATTCATCTGTCAATACAGGCTTTCTCAATATTGTTGCAAAAAAAGAGCCTTTCACAGATCAGGGTGTTACTAAGCAATATACATCTGCACGTTTAAACTCAAAGTTTGCTTTTCTCTATGGTCGTGTAGATGTTCGAGCAAAAATTCCAACTAACCAAGGAACATGGCCCGCTATATGGCTATTAGGAAAAAATGTAAATGAAGATGGCGCCTATTTCGATTCGCAATTTGGAACAACCGATTGGCCAGCCTGTGGAGAAATTGATATAATGGAACACGGAATTACACCTTCACAACCAACAAATTATGTTCAAAGTGCACTTCACACACCATCATCTTTTGGAAACACAACAAATATAGGGGGTACAATTGCCAACAATTTAGGAAATGATTTTCATATATATTCTATGAATTGGTCACCTTATCAAATAACTTTTCTATTGGATGGCGTTGCATATTATACCTATAATCCAGCAAATAAAACACCAAGTAATTGGCCTTTCAATGCAGAACAATATTTGCTATTAAATATTGCTATGGGTGGAATTGCTGGAACTATACCATCCAATTATACCCAATCATCAATGGTTGTAGATTATGTTAGAGTATATCAAAATACCTTGGTAGATACACAGGCTCCAACTAATTTTATAGCTTCAGTAGGCACGATTACAAGCTCTACTGTTGAGCTATTATTAAATGCTAATGACAATTCAGGAAATGTAGTTTACACAATTACTTATAATGGACAAACCATCTCACTAGCCAATCAGTCAGGAGTTGAAAAATCTGTTATCATTCCCAATTTACAACCCAATACCAATTATACTTTTTCAATAACAGCTAGTGACTTGGCGGGTAATAATTATGTTGCAAATCCATTACTAATCAATGCCACAACTACAACAGTTTTGGGATGTTCTGGAACCGACAACGAAGCACAACAAGGCTCATTTACCATTGGATACGCCTACTCTTTTGAAACACTAGGAACAGATGTTAAAATTACTTTTGAAATGTTGGATACAGATAAAGTAGGTGTTGTAGCTTTCCTTTGGAAACAAAATCCATTCTCAGAATCGCAAATGACCAATATATCTGGAAATATTTTTACCAAAACAGTAACAGGACAAGTTATTGGACAAACGCTTACTTATGCTGTAAAATTTGCATACGCTGGTGGATTATCGGTTACCAAATATTTTTCTTATGTCGTAGGCGATGATTGTGCACTTGAGACGGAATCATTTTCTAAATCACAATCTATTTCATTTATAAATCCAGTTAACGATAGTATCGAAATAATTTCAAAAAATAATTTTAATACAGTTAAAATTTACAATTTGATGGGAATATTGGTAAAAGAAACTGCTGTTCACAACAGCAAAATCGATGTTGCAGATATACCAAAAGGTATTTATGCTATTACTTTTATAAATGATAAAACTACAATTAGTAGAAAAATGATAAAAAATTAATATAAAGCTATTAAGAATCCATTTTTTGCTTATTTTTTTATTTGCAACTAGATAATATTTAATAAAAAATGTTAATTTTTCTTAACATATTTGTTTCTTAAGAAAATATTATGCTACATTTGGCTAATAATTAACTCAAAAAACCTAGTTGCCTATACAATAAAATTACTTTTTAGAGAAAATCTCAAATTTTTAACTCAAAACTAAAAGTGTAATTTTATGGCTACTACTCAAACTCCAGATGCCTTATTGGTAAAAAATTATATGGCTGGCGATGAAAACGCACTTGCTATATTAATTAAAAGACATCAGTCAAAAATCTACGGTTTCATTTATTCAAAAATAGCTGATAGAGAAATTACAGATGATATTTTTCAAGATACTTTTGTAAAAGTTATCAAAACACTCAAATCACAATCCTACAACGAAGAAGGAAAATTTTTGCCTTGGGTGATGCGAATTGCACATAATCTAATTGTAGACCATTTTCGAAAAGGAAAAAAAATGCAGATGCTTCGTGATACAGAAGAATTTCCAATATTTAAAATCTTATCTGATAATGCTCCAACAATTGAAGGACGTATTATAATGGACCAAGTTGAACTAGACTTGGTAAAAATAATTGAAGAACTTCCAGATGACCAAAAAGAAGTATTAGTAATGCGTATTTACCAAGACTTGAGTTTTAAAGAAATATCTGATATAACTGGTGTTAGCATTAATACGGCATTGGGTCGAATGCGTTACGCCATATTGAATATGAGAAAAGTAATTGAAAAAAATCAAATAATTTTAACTAATTAAACAATATTAGAGTAACTATTACGTTATAGAATAAACAATTTAAATTATTCTATGGCAAAACTTTACTCTAAAGAAACTGTTGCAATAACTAAAATGGCTCCCAAAAAAGAAACAATCGATTTTTTGCTTAATTTTTCTAAAGCATTGTCTGTTGTGAAAATTGGAAAAACGAAATTTGAAATTATTGCCAACTAGGAAAAATCCCGAAACATGTTCTAATGTTTCGGGATTTTTTATTTAGCAAAGGCTTTCAAAACCTCTTTTCGACCTATAGTCTTGGTGATGATATCTTTTTCAATATCCCAACCACGAGCTGGGGAATATTCTCTTCCATACCAAATGATTTGCAAATGCAAGTCGTTCCACAATTCTTTTGGAAAAATTGCTTTGGCATCTTTTTCGGTTTGCACAACATTTTTGCCACTTGATAAATTCCAGCGATATAGCAATCTATGAATGTGTGTATCTACAGGAAAAGCAGGAACTCCAAACGCTTGACTCATAACTACACTTGCTGTTTTATGTCCAACAGCTGGTAATGCTTCGAGGGCTTCAAAGCTTTGAGGTACTACTCCACTGTATTTATCAATCAAAATTTGTGATAAACCATGAATCCCTTTTGACTTCATTGGTGATAATCCACAGGGTCTAATGATTTCTTTTATTTCTTCTACACTCATTTTGACCATATCAAACGGATTGTCTGCTTTTGCAAAAAGAAGTGGTGTAATTTGATTTACCCGAACATCTGTACACTGTGCCGAGAGCAAAACAGCAATCAACAATGTATAAGCATCTTTATGATCTAACGGAATTGGTATTTCGGGATAAATATCTTTTAACGTATTTATAACAAACGTTGCACGCTCTTTCTTGGTCATTTTTTATTAAATTTGAATGTAAAATAAATCAATTTCGATAGCAATAACAAAATTCAATAGCAATAAAATGACTAATTTAAAAAAAGGCGACAAAGCACCCGATTTTTCAGGATTTGATCAAGATACTAAATTTCACCAACTAGAAGATTACAAAGGCAAAAAATTAGTAGTTTTCTTTTATCCAAAAGCCAACACACCAGGTTGTACAGCAGAAGCTTGCGATTTGCGTGACAATTACGAACGCTTTCAAGCAAATAATTATGCGCTATTAGGAGTAAGCGCCGATAGTGAAAAAGCGCAATTAAAGTTTAAAGAAAAATTCAACTTCCCTTTTCCTCTTTTGGCAGATGAAGATAAATCGGTTATCAATGCATTTGGCGTTTGGGGTCCAAAAAAATTCATGGGAAGAGAATATGACGGCATCCATAGAACCACTTTTGTAATCGACGAAAACGGCATTATAGAAGATATTATTACCGATGTAAAAACAAAGGAACATGCCAAACAAATATTAAAATAAGTATTTAATACTAAATTATTTAACAACTTAGGTAGGGTTAATGTTACATAGACTGTTTTATATTTCAAACGGACAAGCTAATCTATTTTTTGCTTGAAAATTTGTAAATTTGATATAAAACCAACACCTATGAAAACAAAATTACTTATTCTTTTTTGTGCTTTTTTTACATTTTCACTACATTCTCAAACCAATTATAATTATTCTTGGCGTTTTTATCGACCGGGAAATACAGGGATTCAAGGTGATATGGCAACTGCTTTGTGGATTGATACAGACGGTAATCCTTACATTGCTGCCAACACAGGTAATTGGGGTGAAGGTGGCTTTGCTAAATTTGATCAAGAGCAAAATAAATGGCTTAATTTTTCTAATGTAGATTTGCCTGTTCTTGGTGGATTTGACAACGGTGATATACAAATTACCGATTTTATAAAAGACCAAAATGACAATGTTTGGATGTCAAAATTTACAGGAGCTTTAAAATTCAATCCGAGTGAAGGTGCTTCTTCAATAGTAAGTTATGATAGTTCAAATTCACCTTTTACTGGATTTACTTATGATGTTGACCTTGCGCCAGATGGCAGTGTTTGGTTTACCAATGAACAAACTATAAAATACAATCCTTCTGATAATAGTTGGACATCATTTGAAGGTTCTAACCAACTTTTGAGTGTGCAACCCAAAGCCGATGGAAGCTATATAGTTTGGGTAGCAAGTCCTTATTTTGGTAATGTGATGCAAATTGATAGTGCGACTGGTTTGACAACAAATTATACACCAACCAATATTGGTGATGTTGCTGGACTTCCAGGAAAAGATTGCACCGATGATTATGGGAACTTTTGGGCATTTCGAATGTTAGAAAACGGTGCTTTTGAAACTCTTGAATACCAAAGACAAGATGGTACATGGGTTCATCCTGTTCATCCTTACTCCAATTTTACATTTTATATTGATGCTTTTAAAGCTTATGGAAATGAACAAGCGGTTATGGTTTTGACAGGTGGGGAAGTTTGGCAATTTGACGGCACAACATGGCACAACTTTGGTGTTTGGAGGCTAGGTAGTAACAACACATCAATAGATATTGATGCTAATGGAAACGTTTGGGTTTGCGGTATTGAAGGTGCTGCAAAACGTGATGCAACAACGGGTACATGGCAACGTTATCGCCTTACCAATACATCACAAATTGATTATTTTGTTGAAGATATTACAGTAGACAACAATGGTTCCCTTTGGATGACAGGCAATGCTGGAACTGGTGTTGGCGGCATTCAAAAATTTGATGGTTCCAATTGGACAGGTTTTAATCCTTACACATACGGTTTAGGGCACGATTTTCCGTTTGATGCTGATAATGCTACTGCTATAACTTGTCGCCAATCTACAAACGATATTACTTTTAGCCCAACTTTTCATGGTGTACACACTTGGAATGGCGCAAATTTTACTTCTCAAGAAAGTGAATTGGTTACTTCTAAAGGTTTGGTAGAAGATTCTCAAGGAAGATTGTGGAGTTTGGGCGAATATTATAATTACAAGTTGTTTGATGATACTACCAACCAATGGACTAACTTGCCAATTGTGGGTTGGGGAAGCAAAATCATAAAAGACCCTACTCTACTAGGAACTATTTGGGCAACTACCGATTATGAAATTGTAAGAACCAACGGAACAGAGGTTTTAACTATAAACGACCAAACTTTCCCTGCAAGTACAGGTGGTTATGCTGGTTTTGCACTTGGAACTGACGGTGTTTTTTGGACAACAGCTGCTCTACCAAGTTTAAGCAATTCTAGCACAGTTGTAAAATATAATACTAACACTAACCAATATGACACTTGGTCTTACGGTGTGAATTGGCCTTTTCCAACAGAGTATGTTCGACCAATGACAGTAACACCTGATGGTAGAGTTTGGATGCAATATGATTCTGAATTTCCTAATTTGGTTGCAGGAATATTGGCTTTTGATGGCACCAATGTTGAATTATTTCCTTCAGCCGAAGGTGGTTTCCCCGATTGGAATGTTTTACCCAATTCCAGTATAAAAGATATTGAAGTAAAAACCATAGAAAACGGTTACGAACTTTGGATGAGTTGCCTAGGTCGCGGAATAGCTGTTCTTAGCGTAACCAATAGCAATTTGGCAGTAAATCCAGTTATTACACCAGTGACTTCTTCAGTAAAAGCGTATCCTAATCCTGCAACGGAGCAGGTAATGATTACTTTTGATAATGTGAACAATGAACCAACAGAAATCGCAATTTATGACCTAACAGGAAGACAAATCACAACTTTACCAAACAAAACAACAACTGGAACCAACAGCGTAAATTGGGATTTAAAATCGAGTAATGGAACAAAAGTAGCCAGCGGATTGTACCTAATAAAACTAAAAACACCAACTAAAACTACAAGTACCAAATTGATTGTGAAATAATGGTTTACAGTTAATAGAAATAGAAAATGGAGTTCGTTGGAGCTTGGCTTTGTGACAAATTGCAGTGACATGACTTTTGAAGTCAAACTAATAAAACAATTTTATGCAATTGCAAATGAAAGGAATGGTAAAAGTTTTTCTAACTCAGTTCGTATTTGAAGGTAATTATTAGATGTACACAATTCTGATCCATTTTTAAGCCATGTAGCTATAATTCCATTTTCAACACCATTTTTGAAATAAAGTTTATAAAGATTATAATCAAAATCATCTTTAAAATATGTTCTGTCAAAGTTTGCTGCATGGTTGTATATGTCAAGATAAATATCATACACTTCTAAATATTGATCACTCGACAATGTTTTGATATATTCGATTTTACCTTTTATTTCTTTAAGAAGTTTTTCTTTTTTGCTCATATTTAAGATGTTTTATACATAAATCTAAACCTAGTTCTATAACAGCATTTTTGCAACGTGTTTTAGTTAATTTTATCATATATATTCTTTTTAAACCAATCTAAATCTTCTGTGCTTTTAAAAATTCTTTTCGGAAAATATAGACTTTGTGATTTTGAAATATAAAGAAAGTAATAGTCTTTAAGTTCAAAAGTTTTCACAAACTGTTCGAATTTAATTGAGCTATTAGAACCATTTGCCAAATATACATTTATATGTTCAGTAGAAATTTCATAATATCTTTCACCGAATAATTTCCTATTATCTTTTGAATTTGAGAATCTCCAATATTCAAAAACCATAATTAGTGGATAAGAATATAAGAAAAATAAACAAAATAACATAAGACCACTCTTTTCATCATCAAAAGAGATAAAAATTGCTAGAATCCAGCAAATAATAAACTTCCACCAATTTCTTTTTACTAGCATTTTTAAAATTACAAATAAGTATTCTTTTTGGGTCAGGTTAAATTTCTCTGTTGTTACCATTGGATTGTTTATATGTTGATAAACGCTACGCAGCTAGAAGATGTTGAGTACTTCATTAACCAGCAATTACAAATATAAACAAAACTTTGATTCAGCAATTACCAATTCTGATGAATCTAATGCATAGCAATTTCTTGTAACTTCTGTTATTAACCGTTTTGTTTTCTGTCATCCATTAATTCTATCATTTTCTTAATTGTTCCAAGCAAATCATCTTTCAAAAAAGATATCTGTTAGTCCAGAACTTTTTTACACCAATCCGGACCATTAGACATCGCATTGACGAGAGTATTGTAATTTGTGTTTACAGTGATTCCGTCTGATAGTTCGATTTTCTTAACAAGTCTTTTTGCTTTTCGATTAGTAGTTTCTATACTTAATGGTTTGTGTTTCTTTGCTGTTGTTATGTATATATTTTCCGTTCCAAATTTCTCTCCTTTAAAAAACTTTAATTTTTCATCTAAGCTTGAATTCCATTTTTTAAAATTTTTATCAGAATTTAATGTTAATTCTTTGACTGTTACAATAGATGGGTAATCTGCTAATATACCAGATAATCGGAAAGCTAAAACAACAGACCTTCCTATGATATCATATGAGTCAGTGTTTTGTTCAGAAGAAATGCTCATTAATAAAGCATCTTTTTCATATGTTATTCCGTGTCTAATTTTAAACTTCTTTAGTTGGCAATAAACCTAATTGCGTAACATTTGTCATAAATGTTAATAAATCAGCTGCATCAAATACTTCTTTAGAAATTTTTTCTTTTTCTCTATCTAATTCAACGTTGCTTTTTAGATAGCTTGAAGATTTTGCTAAATCGCAAACCCAAACAATTCCTTTAGTTCTTTTAAATACAAATGGAGCTGTTTTGTTCATAAAAAATTGCTTATAACTACTGTATATGTCTCATCTACCTACCAAATCACCACTTTCAACTTCTCATCCTGATACATTGGGCTTCCTTTTATGATATTAAATGCCTTGTGAAATTCTGGAATATTGGCTAATGGACCGTTAATTCTGTACTGTGCTGGCGAGTGCACATCGGTCATTACTTGTTGTGCTAATGCTTCTTTGTTGGTATTAACCATCCATGCATATCCATAAGCCAAAAAGTAGCGTTGGTCTGGGTTTAGTCCGCTAATTTTTTCGTTGGTTTTGTATTGTTTGGTTTTCTTAAAAGCTTCGTAACCCATTATAACACCGCCTAAATCGGCAATGTTTTCGCCTTGTGTCGCATCGCCATTTACATTTTTGTCACCCACTTTGTACTTGCTGTATTGGTCTACAATCAACTTGGTTTTGGTTTTGAACTTTGCTAAATCTTCTGGTGTCCACCAATTATTCAAGTTGCCTTTTTCGTCAAACTGGCTTCCTTGGTCGTCAAATCCGTGTGTGATTTCGTGTCCAAATGTCGAACCGCCAATAATTCCATATAAAACCGCATCGTCGGGCATTCTTCCTTCATATCCTGGTACTAAAATATTACAAGCAGGCACACAAATTTCGTTGTTACTAGGGTTATAATACGCATTGTATGTTTGTGGATACATGCCCCATTCGTTTCTGTCGACTGGTTTTCCAAATTTTGAAACATTGTAGTTATAATTCCATTTATTTACTGCCATTACATTGGCGCAATATGATTTTCTGTCGATAGAAACACTGCTCATGTCCTTCCATTTGTCTGGATAACCTACTTTCATTACTACTTTACTCAGTTTGGTCAACGCTTTTTCTTTGGTAACAGCGCTCATCCAATCTAATTTTTTAATTCTTTCGGCATATACGTCACGAACGTTGTTTCCTATTTCGAGTAGTTTTTCTTTGGAACCCTTTGGCAAATATTCTGCTACATATACTTGTCCAATTAATTCGCCTAATGAAGTATCGGTTTGCCCTACTACTCTTTTCCATCTTGGTTTTTGTTCTTTTACACCACTCATTACAGTCGCAAAAAATTTGAAGTTTTGATTTTCAAAATCTTTACTCAAGTAAGATGCATAGGTATTAATCAAATCCCATTTGAGATACGTTTTCCAATCTTCGATAGCATACTTGGTAATGCAATTGTTCAATTCGGTAAAAAATTCGGGTTGTCCTACTATAACAGTATCTGCATTTTTAATTTTTAAATCGGAAAATAGTTTATTCCAATTGATATTTTTGGTAGTAGCATTCAATTTCGCGATGCTCATTTTGTTGTAGTTTTTAACAGGATCACGTGTTTCTTCTAACTTTCTTGAAGCTTTTGCCAAATCGGTTTCTATTTTCATTATGGCACTCGCGTTTGCAGCGGCGTTGGTTGTTCCTGCTAATTCCATCATTTTTTGCAAATGTTTTACATATTCTGCACGAATAGCAACGGTTTCGGCATCGGTATTGAAATAGTAATCGCGTTGTCCTAATCCTAAACCTCCTTGGTACAAAGCAAGAGCATTTTTGGCACTGTTTTTTTCATCTTGACCAACATAAAAACTAAAAGCAGGCGAACAACCGATGGTATGCAAATAACCTATAGATTGCAGTAAGCTAGGTACGTCTTTGATTGCTTCAATTTTGGCTAATTCCGCTTTTAAAGGAGTAATCCCAGCTTTGTCTATAGCAATGCTATCCATTCCAGAAGCATAGAAATCACCAATTTTTTGTTTGTTACTTCCTTTTTCGGCATCGGTTTCTTTAGCCGATGTTTCACAGATGGATTTGATTTGATTGTTGATGGTATCTTGAATCATTCGGAAAATCCCATTACTTCGCTCACTTGCCGGAATTGGGTTTCGCTTGAACCAACCTCCATTGGCATAGTTGAAAAAATCTTGAGAAGGATCGACTAGCGTGTCTCTATTGGTTACTAATGGATCTACAAAAGCGGCTTCTTTTTTTGAGCAACTTGTTATTGTTACAACTATAAGCAAAAGTATTTTGAAATATTTCTTCATGTTTTTTTAAATTAAATTAATAAGCCATCAATTCGTTTAAGGCTTTTTCAAATCTTGATTTTCCTAAGTACTGATCTTCCAAGGCTTTGGTAAACGGTATTGGGCTTTCTAAACTTGCTACACGTTTTACTGGACCGTCGAGATATTCGAAACAATCTTCCATAATCATAGCCGAAATATCGCTAGCAATTCCGCCAAAGAGAGAGTCTTCTTGCATAATAATTACTTTGTTGGTTTTCTTTACAGATGCATAGATTGTTTCTTTGTCGAGTGGTTGCAATGTTCTTAGATCGACTAAATCAGCAGAAATTTGAGGGTTTTTATCCAATGTTTCTATTGCCCAATGTACTGCTGCTCCAAATGCTATGATGGTAATTTGATTTCCTGTTCGCAAAACTGAGGCTTTTCCTAATGGTAAAGTGTAATAGTCTTTTGGCACTTCTTGGTGTACACTTCTGTATAGTTGTTTATGTTCAAAAAACAGTACAGGGTTTGGGTCGTTTATTGAGGCGTTCAACAAGCCTTTTACATCATATGGAAATGCTGGGTAAACCACTTTCAGTCCAGGTGTTTTGGTAAACCAAGCCTCGTTTGTTTGTGAGTGAAAGGGTCCTGCTTGTGTACCACCACCACATGGCATTCTGACCACCACGTCTGCTTTTTCAAGCCAACGGTAATGCGATTTTGCCAATAAATTGACAATGGGGTTAAATCCAGTTGAAACGAAATCGGCAAATTGCATTTCGACTATAGCTTTGTATCCGTTTATAGACAATCCCATTCCTGTTGAAACTACTGCTGATTCGCAGATAGGTGTGTTTAGCACTCGTTCTTTTCCAAATTCGGCAACAAAACCGTCTGTAATTTTGAATGCACCTCCATATTCGGCGATATCTTGTCCCATAATCACAAGATTAGAATGGCGTTGCATAGATTGCTTCAAACTATGTGAAATGGCATCAATAAATCGTGTATCTTCTACTTCACCAGAAGGTTTTATATCTTCAAAATCGTATGGCTTGTATACATCATTCAATTCTTCTTCATAAGAAGCTACAATTTCGGCTTCGGTATTGGCCATCAATAAATGATCGTCAATTTCTTTTTTAATTTCGTTCTTTAGGGCTTCGTCTTGTGCTTCTGATAAGATATTTTGTTTTATCAAATAGCGTTTGTAGTTGTCTACAGGATCTTTTTCGGCCCAAGCATCCATTAACTCTTGCGGAACATATTTGGTTCCACTAGCTTCTTCATGACCACGCATTCTAAATGTTTTAAACTCAATCAAAACGGGTCTTGGGTTGGTTCGCATGGACTCCACTATTTCAGATATTTCGTTGTAAACATCTAATATGTTATTACCATCAATTATATGTGCTTCCATGCCATAGCCAACACCTTTGTCAGCCAAATTTTCGCATCTATACTGCTCACTTGTTGGTGTAGAAAGTCCATAACCATTGTTTTCTATCACAAACAAAACGGGTAAATCCCATACAGAAGCAATGTTTAGAGCTTCATGAAAATCACCTTCAGAGGTTGCGCCTTCTCCTGTAAAAACGGCTGTTACTTTTCCGTTCTTCTTTAATTTATTTGCAAGTGCAATTCCATCAGCTACACCTAATTGTGGACCTAGATGTGAAATCATACCTATAATTTTATATTCTTGAGTTCCAAAATGGAAGCTTCTATCACGGCCCTTTGTAAAGCCACTTGCTTTTCCTTGCCATTGCGAAAACAATCTATATAATGGGATGTCCCTACTGGTAAAAACACCTAGATTACGGTGCATGGGCAAAATGTATTCGTCTTTACCTAAAACAGATGTTATTCCCACCGAAATGGCTTCTTGTCCTATACCCGAAAACCATTTGGAAACTTTTCCTTGACGGATAAGAATTAACATTTTTTCTTCGATAAGTCTTGGTTTTAGTAGTCTTTTGTATAAATCTAATAGTTGCGTATCGGTAAGATTCTTTCTTTCAAAATTCATTTTGTGATGCTATATGTATATTTAACGTTCAAAAATAGGAAAAAAATATGGTATTGTTGGAAAAATAGCTCTTTTTTTAAAATGTTGATAACTTTCGTTGCTTAAATTGAAAAAATCGTTACATTTGCCGATATGATTGGTTTTTAGCCAATTAAAGTTATTAACAAAAAAAGTTTAGTGATGCAACAAATTCCTAGTGTTGACTTACGTGATTTCCTGTCGGATGATCCGGCACGTAAACAAAAATTTGTAAATGAAATCGGAAGAGCTTATGAAGATATTGGCTTCGTAGCATTAAAAGGTCATTTTTTGGATGACAAATTGGTTGAAGATTTATATGCCGAAGTGCGTAACTTCTTTAATCTTCCATTGGAAACCAAAATGAAGTATGAAATTCCAGGTATTGGAGGACAACGAGGTTATATTTCTTTTGGGAAAGAACATGCAAAAGGGCGTTCTGCAGGAGACTTGAAAGAGTTTTGGCACTTTGGTCAGTATGTAAGTGAAGGTTCAAAATATGCTAATGAATACCCTGAAAATGTAACAGTTAATGAATTAGCTAATTTTAATTCGACTGGAAAAGAAGCATATAAAATGCTTGAGAAAACAGGAGTTTATGTATTAAGAGCATTAGCATTGCATATTGGGTTAGATGAATTTTATTTTGATAATTATATCAAGGACGGAAATTCTATTTTAAGACCCATACATTATCCACCAATAACCGATGAACCAAAAGATGGAGCGGTTCGTGCAGCGGCTCATGGTGATATCAACTTGATTACACTTTTGATGGGTGCACAGGGAAAAGGATTGCAAGTTCAAAACCACGATGGTGAATGGATTGACGCTATGGCTCAACCAGATGAGTTGATGATTAATGTTGGAGATATGTTGTCAAGACATACTAATAATAAATTGAAATCAACGATTCACCAAGTGGTAAATCCTCCAAGAGAATTATGGGGAACTTCAAGGTATTCTATCCCTTTCTTTATGCATCCTGTGAGTGATATGAAGCTTAATTGTCTTCCTCAATGTATAGATGAAAACAATCCAAAACAATTTGATGATATCACTGCAGGTGAATACTTGCACGAAAGATTAGTTGAGTTAGGATTGATTAAAAAATAAATTAATAAAACTTCAATAAAAAAGGCATTGAGTTTTTACTTGATGTCTTTTTTTGGTTTTCAAAATATACGCCGTATGAAATTTTTATACAAAAATAGAGCAGACATAATTTTGAAACTCATTTATGACGTTTATGATGAACTTGGTTACGGTTTCCTTAAAAAAGGTTATCAAAATTCATGTTTAATTGAATTAAGAAATAAAGAATTAAATGTTATTCCTCATAAGAAAATAGAAGTCTTTTATATCTAGGATAAGAAGGTGTAACTATTTTGCCTATTTAATTGTTTTGGACAAAGTTGTTTTAGAATTAGAAACAGTTGAATGTATTGTTGAAGAATATACGAGAATAAAAAGAAAGAATAGAAAAAAACAGTTTTAATTCGCGTTTCGCTCAAGCGAACCCGTTTTATCAGCGTGCTAAAAAAATATGGACTTACAAGAACAACTAAAAAAACTATTTCCAGACCACGAAGTTTCTAATGAACCCGAAACTGTTGAGGAAAAACAACATGAATTATTCGTTCAAAAAGAGCCAATGATTTGTAAATTTGAAAAACGAAAAGGAAAACCCACAACCATTATTTCTGGTTATGAAGGTGAAGACGAAGATTTTAAACTATTGGCAAAAGAATTAAAAAACAAACTCGCTGTTGGTGGAACGTTCAAAGATGGTGAAATCATCATTCAAGGCGATTATCGTGATAAAATAATGAAGTTATTACAAGATAAAGGATTTAAAACAAAAAGAGTTGGAGGTTGATTTATTGTATACCTCTAATTCATCTAGAAAAAGATGTTTAAGATTAAAACAATATTACATAAAACTCATTATCAATATACAATAAAAACAATTTACATAAATTTAAAAAAATGATTGCATCATCAGAATTAATATTGAATCCAGATGGAAGTGTTTATCACTTGAATCTAAAACCAGAACATATTGCAAAAGACATCATCTTTGTGGGTGACCAAAATAGAGTAGAAAAAATCACCAAGCATTTTGAAAAAATAGAGTTTTCGCAACAAAAACGTGAATTCAAAACGCAAACTGGTTACTATAAAGGAAAAAGAATTACCGTAATGTCGTCGGGAATTGGTCCAGATAATATAGATATCGTCATGAACGAATTGGATGCTTTGGTAAACATCAATTTGGAAACACGTGAAATTAAAGAAGAATTGACTTCTTTAAATATTATTCGAATAGGAACTTCGGGTTCATTACAAGCTGATATCCCTTGTGACAGTTTTGTAATGAGTCAATATGGATTGGGTTTGGATAATATGCTTCGCTCCTATTTGATTGATGGAATTTCTGAGGTTGCCATTGAGGATGCTTTTATTACTCAAACCAATTGGGATATGAAAAAAGGCCGTCCATATGTAATTAAAGGAAGTGAAATCCTTGAAAAACGTATGGAAAGTGATATCATTTTTAAAGGATTCACTGGAACAGCAGGTGGATTTTACGGACCACAAGGTCGCGTCTTGAGATTAGACATTCAAGATCCTGAATTAAACAGTAAAATGGACCAATTTGAATTTGAAGGTGTTAGAATGACCAACTTGGAAATGGAAACAGGTGCTATTTATGGTTTAGGAAAATTACTCGGACATGAATGTTTATCATTAAATGCTATTATTGCTAACCGTGCAACAGGAACTTTTAGTCAAGATCCTTACAAAGCTGTTGATGCGTTAATTGAATATGCTTTGAATAAATTGGCAGAGTAATTTGTAAATTGGATAACTATTTAAAAAATCACAGCTAAAAGAATTAGATTTTTTTAATGATTTTTAAATTTTAATTGATCAGTTTTATATAAATATGGATTTACGATTAGAAACAGAAAGGCTACTGCTTCGACCAATAGAATTATCTGATGCTGAAGATATGTTTACTATGGATAATAATCCAAATGTACACCAATATTTATGGCAACAACCAACTCAAAACATTGAAGAAACTATCAAAATTATTGAATATATTAGAAAACAGTATATTGACAATAATATTGGTCGTTTTGCAACCATATTAAAGGAAACTGGCGAATTTATAGGTTGGACAGGAATCAAGTACATAAATGATCATGTAGAAAATGGAAATACTAATTTCTACGATTATGGTTATCGCTTAAATGAGAAATTTTGGAATAAGGGTTACGCAACCGAAGCCTCTATTGCATGGTTAAATTATGGTTTCGATCAAATGAATATTAAGGAAATGAATGCATATACGCATGCTCAAAATGGTGCATCCAATCATGTTTTGCAAAAAGTAGGTTTCGATTTCATTGAAGATTACCCTGATAAAGATGGCGTGATTTGGAAATGGAAACAGGTGCTATTTATGGTTTAGGAAAATTACTCGGACATGAATGTTTATCATTAAATGCTATTATTGCTAACCGTGCAACAGGAACTTTTAGTCAAGATCCTTACAAAGCTGTTGATGCGTTAATTGAATATGCTTTGAATAAATTGGCAGAGTAATTTGTAAATTGGATAACTATTTAAAAAATCACAGCTAAAAGAATTAGATTTTTTTAATGATTTTTAAATTTTAATTGATCAGTTTTATATAAATATGGATTTACGATTAGAAACAGAAAGGCTACTGCTTCGACCAATAGAATTATCTGATGCTGAAGATATGTTTACTATGGATAATAATCCAAATGTACACCAATATTTATGGCAACAACCAACTCAAAACATTGAAGAAACTATCAAAATTATTGAATATATTAGAAAACAGTATATTGACAATAATATTGGTCGTTTTGCAACCATATTAAAGGAAACTGGCGAATTTATAGGTTGGACAGGAATCAAGTACATAAATGATCATGTAGAAAATGGAAATACTAATTTCTACGATTATGGTTATCGCTTAAATGAGAAATTTTGGAATAAGGGTTACGCAACCGAAGCCTCTATTGCATGGTTAAATTATGGTTTCGATCAAATGAATATTAAGGAAATGAATGCATATACGCATGCTCAAAATGGTGCATCCAATCATGTTTTGCAAAAAGTAGGTTTCGATTTCATTGAAGATTACCCTGATAAAGATGGCGTGATTTGGAAATGGTGGCAATTCGAAAGTACAAAATACGAAAAAAGAAGTACAAAGTAAAAATCTTGATATAAAAAATGAAGCATATCAGAATAGCGGGTGTTCCCGAACATTTTAATCTTCCATGGCATTTATGTATCGAAAATGGCGAATTTGAAGCGGTTGGGATTGATTTACAGTGGACTGATGTTCCAGAAGGTACAGGAAAAATGTGCCAAATGCTTCGCAATGGTGAAACTGATGTTGCAGTAATTTTATCGGAAGGAATTGTAAAAGATATCAATGCTGGAAATCCTTCTAAAATTGTGCAGGTTTATGTAGAAAGCCCACTAATTTGGGGAATTCATGTGGCCGCAAATTCAAAATTTAAAACGCTTTCTGATTTGGAAAATAAAAAAGCGGCTATTTCTAGACTTGGTTCTGGTTCACAACTTATGGCGTATGTAAATGCCAATAATCAAGGTTGGAATACCGAAAAAATCTCTTTTGAAATTGTAAATACGATTGACGGAGCCGTTGATAGTTTGACTAAAGGCGAATCTGACTATTTCATGTGGGAACGTTTTATGACCAAACCACTTGTTGATAAAGGAATTTTTAGAAGAATTGCCGATTGCCCTACTCCATGGCCCTGTTTTGTAATTGCTGTTCGTGAGGAAATTTTAAAAAAGCATCCCAACATTATGGCGCAAATTCTAGAAATTATTAACTTAACTACTCTGGATTTTAAAGATATCCCAAATATTGATGTTATATTAGCTTCAAAATACCACCAAAAATTGGAAGATATTCAAGAATGGTTGCGTTTAACAAAATGGTCGCAAAAACCATTAACAGAAAATATGTTAAACAAAATTCAAAATCAATTGCTTGAACTTAAAATTATTGATAAAATCGGTACATTTGCTTCGATTGTAAAAGCCGTTTAGCTTTGCAATAAGTTTATGATTCAAAAAGCAAAACTTACTTATGAACAATTAATTGCTAAATTCCAAGTCAAGAAACCTTGGGATATGATGATTATTTTTGTTCTCAATATTTTGCTTACCATTCCCATTTTTTTAATTGCTCATCAAAACTTCATTGATCTTCAGTGGTTTTTACATTTAGATAGAATTATTTTATTTATAACAATTGTTATATTGATTCAAGTTGCATTGCGTGCGATGCGTAGTGTAACCCTTATATCCATTTTTATTTATTTAATCATCCTTTTCATTGGAACTGTTTTTGGAGGTTATGGCTTTAAAAGTGTTTATGAAGACTATCGATATATGCTCTATTCAATGTCAGAAGATCCAAATCCGCAAGATATAATTATTTCCAAATTGTTACC
>CAZLEU010000003.1:0-57338 GCA_964558625.1 uncultured Flavobacterium sp. | reverse complement strand
CCAAGTGGAATTGTAACACCAAGTGATGTCAACCCTTGATTGGGTAGTGTATTTTGCGGATTTAAATAGATTCCTTCACTATTGTCAAAACCTGCTTTTACTTCAATGCCATACCAAGTTGGAATTTTGAAACTACTGTTTAGCAGCGAATAATAGTCTTTGTTATTGAACTGTTTTGAATCAAAATCCACCTCTATTTTTGGATCAAATCCACCACGAGCCATCATCAAATTAGCTTGTGCACTGGTAACTTCAAGATTGGCGCTTTTTACCATTGGATGATACTTCTTTACATATCCTAAAAACTCATTGTATGTAAGTTCTTGAAGGTTATTGTTTTGTCCAATAACAAAACTGCTAAAAAATAGAATGACAATAATTTGTATTTGTTTCATTACTTTTTTTCTTTAGATGTTTCACCTTTGGGTTGGTAATAATTGGGAGGAAAACCATTTAATTTTCTCCATAGCTCAAACCAAATAGGGACATTGTCCAACAAAGCTAATGTTTGTGCACCCGAACCAATACTGATTTGTTTTGGCCAACGTTCTTCATTTTTATCGGGTGCTATCAATACCCTGAATTTCCCATTTGGACTTATAAAATTTTCTATCGCCACAATTTGGCCGCCAAAAGTTCCGTAACTCATATTGGGCCAACCCGAAAATACTATTGTGGGCCAACCATCAAACCAAATTCTAACTTTTTCACCTTTATGGATTAAAGGTAAGTCGGTTGGTGAAACATAGGTCTCTACTGCAATATCATAGTTGGAAGGCATGATACTTACAATTTGGGTTCCTTCTTTAATAGTTTCACCTATACCCGATTGAATGGCACGGTTTACATAACCATCTTGTGGTGCTTTTATGTAATACATACCATTTCGAATTTGGTAATTTACGTATTGATTTTCCAATTTATTGACTTGTGCTTTGGTATCATATTGGCTACTTAAAGCCGTAAATTGATCCCCTCTTGCTTTAGAAGCTTTTTCTGCATATTCTGCACTTATTCTATTTATTTCAACTTTAGCATTTATCAATTCGTTTTTGCTGGCTAAGAGTTTATTTTCTTGGGTGATTATTTTGGCCTCGACTTCTTGTAATTTTAATCTTTTTTCTTCGACCTCTGTTAGCGGTTTTAGTCCTTCTTTGTTTAAAGTTACCGAACGATTGAATTGTGTTGTCGCAATTTTTATCTGTGTTTTTACGGCTTCCAAATCCATGCTATCACTTTTTACTTTTAGTACAGATTGACGAATTTTGTTTTGAGCTTGTTGTAATTTTAAAATTCGTTCCTTCTCGATAGCATTTATTTGTGCAGTAAGAGAAGTTACTTTTCCACCATATGATTCTACTGCCATTTTTTTGGCATTGACTTGATTTTTAGTGTTTTGAACTAAATTTGGGTCGAAATAATCTTCTTTGATTTCTGAAATGAAAAGAATAGTATCTCCTTTTTTTACAAAGTCACCTTCTTGAACGTACCATTTTTCTATTCTGCCTGCAATTGCCGACTGAATCGTTTGTGGTCTTTGGTTTGGTTTTAATGTAGTTACAGCACCAGACCCCGAAATGTTTTGCGTCCAAGGAAGAAATAAAATTATAACCCCAATTAGGGAAACATAAATGATTATTTTGTTCAATATTTTGTAATGAGGCCTATTAGCAAGACTTTTTACAGTACTGTATTGATCAATATTTTCGGTTATCGGATTTTTTTTAGAAATATTTAGCATGGCAATTATTGTTTTGTGTCAGCAATTATTTTTCCGTCTTTCATTTTAATCATTCTTTGGCATTTTTGTTTCCAGTAGTCATTTTTAGAGGAAACGATTAATGTCCATTTGTTTTTTTCATTTGTTATAAAATCAATAATTTCTTTTGTGGCTTCTTCATCCATTTTATCCAAAGGGTCTTCATAGAAAAGAATTTTAGGTTTGTTTACAATACTTCTGGCTAAAAGTATTTTTTGTGCATTGGAAGAGGACAATTGTCGTCCGTCTGGAAAAATTTTAGTTTCCAATCCGTTGGGTAGTGTTTTGATAAATGTCCCTAATTTTACACTTTCAATGGCCCATTTTATGTCTTCATGTGAAACCAATGGGTTGTTAAAAGTAATGTTTTCTAGAATCGTTCCTTCAAATGGCGTTTCACCTTGAGTGATTGTTCCAATTTGAGAACGATATTGAGCCAAATCAATTTTTCGATACGTATCGTCATTTATAAAAAATGAGCCTGAAGTAGGTTGCATGGCGCCTGATAATATGCGCATAAGTGTTGTTTTTCCTGAACCATTGTCGCCTTCAAGATATATTTTTTCTGAAGGTTCTACTTTTAAATTTATTTTTTCTAATACATCATCGGTAGAATCTGGAAACTTAAATCTTAGATTTTCTGCTTCTAAGCTTATATTGGTAAAACAGTAATTTTGATTTTTAGATTGCGGCTCTTCGATGTTTAGATCTACAATTTGACCAATTTTTTCAACAGATGTTAATACATCATAAAGGCTTTCTAAACCTACAATTATTTTTTCAACAGAATTGATTACTAATAAAATAATGATTTCGGCTGCAACAAATTGTCCGATATTCATTTTTTGATTTAGTACTAAATAACCACCAATAAAAAGTAAACTTGCTGTGATAATTACTTTAAAAATGATTAGTTGGGAGAATTGTCTTTTGATTACTTTAAAATGTTTTTCTCGATAATTTAAATATTCATCTACTAAAATGTTGTTTTTATTTAAAGCAAAATCAAAGTTATCTTGTTTTCTAAAGCTGAAATTATTTCTGGCGATTTCTTGTAACCAGCTCGCTACTTTGTATTTGTATTTTGATTCTTTTAAACTTGATGCAAGCCCTGAATTGTAAGAGAATTTGAAGATAGAATAGAGTAACGTAATCAATAATATTCCAAAAAAAATAAAAAAAGGATGGTATAGAGACAACAAAATTATTCCAAATAAAATTTGTAAAAGTGCTGTAGAAAAATCAATTAATAACTTTGAAGTTCCTTTTTGGATAGAAATAGTATCAAAAAAACGATTGGCTAATTCTGGTGGATATTGATTGTACAGCTCTTCAAATTTGATTTTGGGTAATCGATATGCAAATTCAAATGAAGAGCGAACAAATATTTTTTGTTGTAAATTTTCGGTAATTCGGAGTTGCATTAAAGACAAAATCCCAACTAAGGCTACACCAATCACTACAATTACTACAAGAACGATCCAAGAAACACTTACTTGTCCTGCTTGGATTAAGTTGATAATAGCTTGAATTCCAAGTGGTAGAGAAAGACTGACTAATCCAGCAAAAATGGCATAGAAAACAATTTGAGAAATATCTCTTTTGTCTAATTTTAATAAGTTATAAAACCGTTGTAAAGGGGTATGACTCATGATTATTGTAATGTATTTTCGATTAAGTTAATGTAAAAATCGGTTGGCGAAATGGTTTCGTTGCAATTGGTAATTGTTTTTAAATGATCTTTTAGAAAGTGCTGATGCAAAGCACCTTCTACAATAGATGAAGCTAAACTTTTTGCATAAGCATAATTAGGATTTACCTCTGTTATCATTTCAATAATTCTATTAATTACTCTTTTATAAACAAGAAAAAAACCTTCTTTATTTTCTTCATCCACTTCTTTTGTAAGTAAAGTTTTGGTAAATTCCTGAATGATTATTTTGTTTAAAATCGATTCGTTGATGTGTAATGTTGTGGAATCATCTTCTACTTTTTCAGTTACTATGGTGATTCCTTTTTTCAATCGTTCCATTGGATTGGAAACATTGGTTGTGGCGAAAGCCAGTTTGTATTCTATCCAACCCCAATACCATGATGAAAGGTATAACATAAGTTTGTGTTTGCTTTCAAAATAGCGGTATAGAGAGCTTTCATTGGAGTTTATTTTTTCGCCCAATTTTTTGAAAGTAAAGTTTTCAAAACCGATTTCATCAATTAGTAGAATACTTTGCTCGATGATTTTTTTGCCCAATTCAGATGTTTCAGGGTTTTTTACATACAATTTATCGTTTACAGAAATGATGATATTTGAAAGTATATTTTGCATGATGTATATTTTATTTAGTGTTATGGTTAGGTATTGTTTTCATCTGAATTACATCTACTAAAAAGGCAAATGCCATTGAAAAATAGATGTAACCTTTAGGGATTTCGAAGTGGAAACCTTCTGCGATTAGCGAAACCCCAATCATCATAAGGAAACAAAGTGCTAATATTTTAAAAGATGGATGTTTAGAAATAAATTCGCTTATTGGCTTTGAGGCAAATAACATAATGATTACAGTTACAACTACGGCGGTGTACATTACCCAAAGATCATCGACCATTCCAACCGCAGTGATGATTGAATCTATAGAGAAAACAAGATCTAATAGAATTACTTCGCCCAAAAACTTGCCAAAGCTCCCTTTTTTTGGAAGTTCTGCTTGGTGAGAATTGGCAATTTCTGTTTTATGGTAAATTTCTTTAGTACTTTTATAAATTAAAAATAAACCACCTAAAATTAGAATCAATCCTTTTCCTGTAAAGTCAATTTCAAATAGTGAAAACAGTGTTTTATCTAATTTTAATATCCATGTAATAAAAGCAAGCAAAGCCAAACGCATTACCATAGCCAATCCTATTCCCCAGAAGCGCAATTTGTTTCGCTGACTTTCTGGAAGTTTGTCGGCAAGAATAGAGATGAAAATGATGTTGTCAATTCCTAAAATGACTTCGAGAGCGATTAAGGACAGTAAAGGTATTATAGCATCAATCATAACTGTATTTTTAAAAGTTTATTTTAAATCCGAAGTTTAGGTTTTTTGTATCTTGTAATTCTGGTTTGATGTTGTTGTCTTTTAAATCAAGATATTTTAAATGGTCTAACGATTGAATCTCGGGTATTTTTTTGAAATTATTTTGATTTAGGTACAAGTTTTCTAAGTTTTTAAATGCTAAAATTTCACTTGGTAATTTTGATAAATTATCGTTTTCAAGATGTAATGATTTTAGCTTTGGAAGTTTTGCTAAAACTGAAAGTGTTTTGGGTAAATTTATATTCTTTTCATTATTCAAATAGATTTCTTCCAAATTGGTTAAATTAGAAAACTCATCTGGCAAATTTGTAAAATCATTTCCGCTTAAGTCAATTGTTTTTAATGATTTGATTTTTGTAATACCAACAGGAATTTCTTTTAGATGATCATTTTTTAAATTAAGATATTCCAAATTTATGAATCGTGACCATTGCTCACTTGAAATGGTTACCTCTTGATTACTAAGATTCAAGCGAAAGACTTTTTCAGGGTTCTGCAATGCTTCTTTTAGCGTTGTATATTCTTTTTGTTTGTCACCTTGTTGACTAAAAGCCATATCTGATAGCGCAATTAACAACGTTAATATTAAATATATCTTTTTCATAAGTAAGGGTTTTTGATATTAAAACAATTAATTTAATTGCAAATATAATAGTATTACTATTAATAATGAAATTTTAACTTTTATTTATAAAATGTAGAATAAAAAAAAGAGACTCAAAAATGAATCTCTTAGTTGATTTGAATAAAGTAAATGATTTTACAACAGCGATTTACATGTCATTGCTGAAGGTTTTTTAATCCCCATTAATTCTAAGATAGTTGGAGCAATATCTCCCAAAACACCATCATGAATGGTTTTCAAATCGTTGTCAACCAAAATAATGGGTACAGGATTGGTGGTGTGTGCTGTGTTTGGTGATCCATCGGGATTAATCATTGTTTCACAATTTCCGTGATCGGCGATGATTATAGTGGTATACTTATATTCTAAAGCTGTTTCAACCACTTCTTTTACGCATACGTCAACTGCTTCACATGCTTTTATAGCGGCTTCCATTACACCTGTGTGTCCAACCATATCACCATTGGCAAAATTTAAACATACAAAATCGACTTCTCCTTTTTTAAGTTCGGGTACTAGTGCATCTTTTAATTCATATGCGCTCATTTCGGGTTGTAGGTCGTATGTGGCTACTTTTGGTGAATTTCTTAGTATTCTAGTTTCCCCTTCAAATGGGGTTTCTCTTCCGCCAGAAAAGAAGAACGTAACATGTGGATATTTCTCAGTTTCAGCAATTCTAATTTGTTTTTTGCCTGCCTTTTCTATCACTTCTCCAAGAGTTTCGGTGATATTATCTTTGTCGTATATAACATGAACATTTTGATATGTGTCATCATAATTGGTCATGGTAACATAATACAAGTTCATTTTGTGCATGTTGAACTCGTGAAAATCTTTTTGCGATAAAGCTTCGGTCAATTCACGACCTCTATCGGTTCTAAAGTTGAAGAAAATAACAACGTCACCTTCTTCAATTTTTGCTAATGGAGTTCCGTTTTCATCAGTCATTACAATAGGTTGGATAAACTCATCTGTAACATCATTAGCATAACTTTTTTTAATACTTTCAACTGCATTTGCTGATTTTTCTCCTTCAGAATTTACTATTAGATCGTAGGCTAGTTTAACTCTTTCCCAACGCTTGTCTCTATCCATTGCATAATATCTCCCTATAATAGTTGCGATTTTGGCATTTGAATCCTTTATATAATCTTCTAGGTTGGCAATATCCAATAAAGCCGACTTTGGATCAACATCACGTCCATCGGTAAAGGCGTGAATGAATACATTATCTAAGCCATATTCTTGAGCTGCTTCTAACAAGCCATACAAATGTGATGTATGCGAATGAACGCCACCATTGGAAACTAATCCTAAAAAATGCACTTTTTTGTTGTTTTCTAATGCGTATTTAAAGGCATCAAGAAGTGGCTTTTCTTGATTCATGGTTTTGTTTTGAACGGCTAAATTTATTTTTGCCAAATCTTGGTAAACTATTCTTCCTGCTCCAAGATTCATATGGCCTACTTCTGAATTTCCCATTTGTCCCTCTGGCAAACCTACATTTAAACCATCGGTTCTAAGTTGTGCATTTGCATACTGGGTATATAAGCTATCTATAAAAGGAGTGTTTGCATTATCTATTGCCGAAACTTTAGGGTCTGGAGATTTTCCCCAACCATCAAGAATCATCAAAATTACTTTTTTGTTCATTGTGATAGTATTTTACACAAAGGTAAGCATTTGCAAAATCTTGAATAGAAAGATGTAGTGAAAATTTAATGAAAAAATACGAAATCGATTTAGTCTAGTTGAGGTCTTATTTTTTTGAAAACCAATGTTTAGCCGAATTATAGTCTATAAAATAGCGAATACTTATAGAAAAAATATGATCAAGATTTTGATTGTTAATCAATGATTTTACATTAGTGCTAAAGTTTCTACTAAAATCGGGTCTATAAATATCGGTTTCAGCATTATTTCTATACAAGAAACTCACCTGACTTCCAGGAGCAAACCACCAAGAATAGGATAAGTCTAGGTTCCATGAGTTATAATTTCTATTGTATTCGTCAGAATCTATTCCATTCATTAGTAAACTACCATTGTTTTGTAATGTGCTTATACGATTGTACGTAGCATATGATAAGTAGTGGCGTAAGGATAAATTTAGATTCATTACATTGTTTACCGAAAATTTACCAGTCACAGAGTTTGTAATGGTAGTTCTATCTCTTCTTCCCATATATATTTCATTCAAGATAGAATCTTCGTTTATATAACCAACATCGTTTTTTTGTGATCTAATTAAAAAATCATATACCAATGAAAGTTTATCAGAAAACCTATAACGAGGCATAATCTCCATGCTATAAGTTGCCCGTTTGTCTTCGTTAAAAATTGTAACAGATGGATTAAGATCAATGGCAAATCTTCTATTGAAGTTAGATGAATAATAGATGTAGCCTTTGATGTATTTTGGTAATGTCAAAAAGCGGATTTCATTCAAAGTACGAGGTTCATAAAAGTCATATACTTCTACAGGTCTGAATGTTACTCCATAACCTAGATAATCATTTTTCTTACTGGTGGTATTAAAGTTTGTATTGAATGTAAATTCTTGAATTCTACCCGTTTTATTGTCAAATTCAGAGTAAGCATTATTATAAATGCTATAGCGATTAAATCTTTTTGTAGGATTTAAGATTCGATAACTAAAATTTGCATAAGCAGCATGGTAGTGAGTTATGAAATTGATTCCCATGTCATTATTGTCATACCCAGATGAGGTATATTCACCACCAATACCAAAACGATATTTTCCCTTAGTTTCATTTAGTTCTAGGAATGATTTTGTCCCATATTTATCTTCAATACTATTTACAGCGCTGTAGTTATGATTCCCTAAGATTTGAAAGGAATTTTGTTTGTTTCTTAGGTCAAAAGATAAGCCAGTAACGTTGGCATCTCTATACATTCCATTACGAGTTACATTAGTATTAATTAAAGATACAGATGAATTTTGGTTAAATCGTTTGTCAACTACAATAATATTATAATTAGCCAATGGCTCAGAAACGGCTCTTCTATTTTCACCAGTAACAGTATTGTTTATGGAGGCATATGTTTTTTCGGTAATGGCATTTAGAAACCCTATTCCCAATCCGTTTTTGGTTCTACCAGATATTTTTAAGGCGTTAACCAAATTTACTTTAGAGGGATTTTCTGTAAAAACTTCGTTTCCGTCAAGTTCAGGAGTGGTTGATGGTTCTCCTCCAATTCTTCTGGAATAAAAAAGATTGCTTTTGCTAAAAAGTTCTGTTCCTTCAGTAAAAAAAGGTCTGTTTTCTGTAAATTGTTGTTCAAAAGGAGTGAGATTCAATTCGACTTTGTCAAATGCAGTTTGACCAAAATCGGGGACTAAAATAGCATCGAGGGTAAACGCATCATTAATACCATATTTAATATCCAATCCACCTTTGAATTCGCCTTTTGTTTTTTGGTATTTATTTGTATTCAAATAAAAAGAGGAATAAGGAATAAAGAACAATCGAGTAGGGGGTTCAATATTTTCAATTCCTTCAAGTAAGCCTGCTTGTGTAGCTTCGGTAGGTATTTTGGCATCGATAAGATTCCAAGTAAGATATTGCCTTTCACGACGAAATTCTCTAAAGAGATTGAATCCCCATGTTTGTTTTTTTTCTGAAGAAAAGCGCAAGGCGGCATAGGGAATCTTCATTTCTACGAGCCATCCGATATCGGTCACTTTAACTTTGCTGTCCCAAATAGCATCCCAAGAACCATCTTCACCATTGTCATTAGTGTATAAATAATCTTTCTGAACACCTGCTGCCGTAACATAAAATCTAAATTCTTGTTGTCCGTCGTTAAAACCATTAAAGAAAATTCCAAATTGGTCAGCTACAGCTTCAGCATCGCGGTTGGATATTTCTTTCAAAATTTTATTTGGCTCTTTATCATATAAGGTAGCAGCAACATATATTGCTTCGTTGTCGTAAACCACTTTGACTTCGGTTTTGCAATAGGGTGCTTCGGGTTTACCATTGTCGGGGTCATATTTTACAAAGTCTTTTGCGACTTCTACAGACTGCCATGCAGCCTCGTCGAAGACACCATCAATAAGAATTTTTTCAGATATGGGGCGTGTCTGATAATTTTTTTTTTGACTAAATCCTATATGGAATACAAAAAAGATGCTAAAGAAGAATTTCATTGGCAGTAGATTCATAAGTTGTAGGTTAGGCACGCAAATTTAAGTATTTTATTGAAATTTCCTATCCAGTGCGATATTTTATTTGGTCTGATAGTTGTATTGGATAATCCTATAAATGTATTGGTTTTTATAGAATAGTAGTTAAACGTTAAAATTTGTTTTTTACCGACAAAAAACTGTTGAAAAGTTTGTTAATAACATTTAAGTTTTTACATTTGCCGTCCCAAACCTATTTAGTAATCAAAATTATAACCTATGAAATTTAAGTTGATTTTACTTTTTGTGTCGTTTGCATTGCTTTCTTTTACCACTAAAACCTCGAGTGTAAAGGAAATGTCACCAGCAGAATTCTCTACTATGTCCTCGATAGATAAAATGTTGTTTATCGAAGAAGTTTATAATAATCTTGAGACCAATAAGAATGTGTTGCCAAATCTGAAAAGCTTTGAAAAAGGGTTGTTGGGTTTTTATGCGCTAAAAGAACAAGGGAAAATCAAAAAGAATATTTTAACAATTGTTGACTACAGTCTGCCATCATACAAAAAAAGATTATGGGTGATAGATTTAAATGAAAACAAAATACTATACAATACTTTAGTTGCTCATGGTGTAAACTCAGGAAAAGTATATGCTAGTAAGTTTTCTAACAGAGCCGATTCCAACAAAAGTAGTTTAGGTTTTTTTGCTACAGGTGAAACGTATATAGGAAGCCACGGATTGTCCCTAAAGCTGGATGGTTTGGAAAAAGGGATCAATCATAAAGCTAGAATGAGAGATATTGTTGTGCACGGAGCACCTTATGTATCAAAGTCATACATTCAAAGTAGTAAACACAAAATTCTGGGTAGAAGTCAGGGTTGTCCAGCTTTACCACAGAAATTGAGTAAAAATATTATCAAAATAATCAAGAACAAATCGTGCTTGTTTATTTATGCACCAGATGATAACTATACAAAGAAAAGTAAATTAATAGTGTAGTCTTGAATATAAATCTAAGTCTAGGCAATAAATATCTTCTCTAAACTGTAGTACACCGTTATTGTGCCATGCTGTCCAGTATAGTTGATGAATAAATACATCCTCTTTTATGCCAAGAACAATTGTTTTCAGTTCAGGATTAACAAACTTTTTAGGCGTAATTATTAACAAAGGATTTTTGGCCAATCTTGCGGCGTCTTTTTTTGCCTGTTCGTTAAACTTCTCTTTTTTTAACTTAATATAATAATTAATGTCGGTTGTGTCCTTTATAGTTTGAAGAGGCCAATTTTCTTCATCATTCAGAATATATTCGGCCATTTCTAATGGTTTTTCGAGTCGTACACATCCAGAACTCAAAGCTCTATAAGTAAACTTAAAATAATCCCTGTGATTAGTATCATGTAAATAGACAGAGTATTTGTTTTTAAAGTTTATTTTCATCAATCCAAGAGCGTTGTTTCTTCCTGGACTTTGAACATAGTTGTATTTATTTGCTTCTTCAATTTTCCATTCCCATGGACTTACTTCTTTCTTTTTCCAATTATATATTTTAAGCTTTTGTTTGTTGAAAGTATTTTTGTCTTTTATTGCATCTGGAAAGACATCTTCTGCCAAAATAGTTGGAGGAACAGTCCAGTTAGGATTCAAATTAATATTAGAAATTTTTGATTCCAAAACAGGAGTAGGGCGTGAAGGTTTACCAACAACGACTCTTTGTTTTTGGGTTGTGTCACCATCTTTTAGAGCGACCAAGCTATAATCTGGAATGTTTATAAGTAAATAATTGTTACCAAAATCTTTAGCATACCATCTCCATCTTTCTAAGTTGGAACATACTTGCTGAATTCGTTGATCTCTCGTGTAATTTAACGCTTCAAGAGTTACTGTGCCGATAACACCATCAGGGTATAGACCATGTCTTTTTTGAAAATTTTTTACACCAGCAACCGTTTCTTTATCATAAACATTCGACAAGGAATCCTTTATTTTAGCATCTTTCCAGTAATTAATTTTCTTTTTCACTAGTAAGATTGCCTTGTGTGATTTACCAGGAATTAATTTTCGTGTCTTCAAATCGATAAAACCTGTAGTGTCTTTTGGAAATGATCTTAACATTTTCAAACACTCTTTTAAGTTTTTATACAGTTCATGTTGAGGTTTGCAGTTTTCAATAATATCCTTAAAGTCGTTCTTGTCGATACATTCTGTCAAAATTGCATTTACATCGACTTTTTTCTCTTTTAAGTCATAATCGTCATATATTACCAAAGGATTTACTTTTCCTTTGCTTATATGTGAAATGTAGGTTTGCATACTTTGGGTTAACAACAAGTCGTAATTAACCAATTGTTCGTCGCTTAAGCTGTCGTAATTGTCTTCGTTTTTTTTAATGCTTGGATAGCTGTAATCTATAGGGTCTAAGCCTTCGTCTGAAGCATTGCCAAGTTCTTGTATAACGAATTTTCGGTAATCTTCAGATTGCCAAACGGTTTGATATTTGTAGTTTTTATAAAAGTCAATTAAAAGTTGATTTTCACAATTTGTTAAAGCGATAGAATCAATTTTTATTTTGTCATTAAATAGGTTTAAATCAAAAAAAGAAGCATTGTCGTTAGAGATAATACCTTTTGTAGGTTTCTGACAACTTGTAATTACGATAAGTAAAAGCAATAAGTAAAATTTATTCATAAGCAATTATGCTAACACTTTATACATTACATAATGGTTGCCAATACCATCAATTACAAAAGGATTTCCAAATAGTATATATCCTAATTTTTGATAAAATCCAATTGCACTTTCTCTGGCATTAAACCAAATGAGGTTGCCTTTTTTCGTTAAAATATAATTTTCACAATAAAGAACCAATTCACGGCCCAAACCTTTATGTCGAAAATCATGTAAAACCCCCATTCCACGAATTTGATATTGATTTTCGGCTACAAAAATATCGTTTTTATTTTGAAATACAGATACAATGCCTACTATATTTTTATCAACAAAAAACCCAAAATGGGTTGTTGTTTCCAAATCATCGCCATCAAAATGGCACGTTTCTACTGGTTTTCCTTGTCTCAACACAGGATGTCGTACTATGTAAGTGTCCTTTGATGTGATTTTTCGAATTAATTCCATTCTAGAAATAATTATAACAAATTAAAAATAAATATTTTAGCTATATCAAATATAATAATCAAAACAAAGGTGTAAAAAAAAGTAAAAAAAAATTTGCATCCAAAGAAACATTTGCTTTATATTTGCACCACCAAAATGCGGAAGTAGCTCAGTTGGTAGAGCTCCAGCCTTCCAAGCTGGTTGTCGCGAGTTCGAGCCTCGTCTTCCGCTCTGAAAAAAAACCTCTAATGTCAATTAGAGGTTTTTTTTGTTATAATTTGTGGTTTTAATTCTGTTTCGACGTTTTATAACTAACAGCACTTTTATAGATAAACGTTAATAAAAATCTAACCCCAAAAGTAAATTCGTAAAACGCACATTAGTAATATAAAACTTTTGCAGCATTGTTTGCTATTATATTGTTGTTTTTTGTTCTTGATAAAACCATTTTTAATGATATTCTTTGATTTGCAATATAGTCAAAACAGTCCATCACTAACTTTGTACTACATGAAGTCCTAACTTTTTCCATTTTATTCGTTTTAAACAATTATCAAACATAAAAAAGACGAACTATATAGCTCGTCTTTTATTTAAAAAAAACTTTATTTATTATTTGTTTTTTATACTATCACTAACTTTGAAACATTACCATTATGCTATATACAAATAACATCCTGTTTCTTAACTCAAATCTCCCAAATCACTACCCGGCTTCAATTCCTGAGGCAATTTGTTTTGTTCAAACAATCTAGCTGTTAGTTCCCCTTTCAAAACAATTTTGGAACCTTTTACCTCTAGCCAACTTCCTTCTCTTAATCCCAAAACCGGTAAAGAATTGTAGGCATGAAATTCTTTTATCCTCGTCTCACGCGTTTCGCCCATGTGCTTGCTCTGCAAATCGGGATCCAAATAATGCGGATTCAAATTAAATGGAATTGCTCCCAATGTTTCAAAACTTGGAGGATACACAATTGGCATATCATTGGTAGTCTGCATCGAAACACCCGTGATGTTGCTTCCAGCGCTTGTGCCAAGATAGGGAGTTCCGTTTTCAATGGCTTTGGCTAAAACTGACATTACTTTGTTTTCATATAATTGTGTAACCAATACAAAAGTGTTGCCACCGCCCGTAAAAATTCCTTCCGCATTTTCAATAGCATCTTTAGGACTTTCAAATTCGTGAAGTCCTTTTACATTTTTATTTATTTTAGCAAAAGCGATACTAACTTTTTTAGTGTACTCATCGTGTGAAATACCACTAGGTCTAGCATATGGAATAAATAAAATTGTACTACATGAAGCAAAATGGCTTTCTAAAATAGGCAATAAATAGTCCAAATATTCGCCACCATGAAGCGTTGAAGTGCTAGCTATGATTAGATTTTTCATTTCAATTTAAAATTTCATCAAATTTACAAATTAATTACCAACCGTATTAGATTGAAAATTCATTTTATAACCATGATAAAGAATTATGTTTTTATCGGTTTTTTGCTTTATCTTTTTTTATTTACTTAATAGTTTGAAATTTTTGTAACTTTTATAAAGAAGATTTGTTTAAATTAACAAAAAATTACAATTCTATTGGCTAATTTTTTGGAACACATTACAATATTTTTACCAAAATAAATCAAATAAACTAGCATTGAAGCATTTTTACACACAACTTATATTTATTTTGTTTCTAACAATGACTTACGCTCAAAACGGCGCAACCTACCAAATTAAAGGAAAGGTAAATGCTGATATAAGTGATTTGGAAGGTATAAATGTTGAAAATGTAGAATCTGAAAAAACAGCAATAACCGATAAAGAGGGCTATTTTTATATCAATGCTAGAGTTGGAGAAACATTGGTTTTGTCTTCTGTTCAGTTGAAAAAAGTATACCGAATTATTACTGAAAGTGATCTCGACAAAGAACTAATTTACATTTTGATGAGTTCTAAAACGGTAGAATTAAAAGAGGTCGTTATCGAAAAAAACCAATTAAATGCGGCATCTCTCGGGATTGTTTCAAAAGATCAAAAGACTTATACGCCTGCCGAAAGAAAAGTATATACAGCCACAACAGGACTTCTGGATCCTCTTTTAAACAAAATTTCTGGAAGAACAGAAATGCTTAAAAAAGAAGTTATTGTCGAAAGAAATGAAAAAGCTTTAATTCGATTAGACTATTATTTTGAAGAAAATTTTTATATCGAAAAACTAAAAATACCACAAGAATATGTAAAAGGATTTCAATACTATGCTGTTGAAAGTGCCGAATTGCAAAACGCGTTAAAAGCAAAAAATAAAACATTAGCTAAGTTTATTATGATTAATTTATCGAAAGAATATCTACAAACTTTACAATCTAAAGACTAGCCGATGCGTTATTTTATATTACTCTATTTTCTTGTTTTTTCTTTTCTTCCCTTATTTGCACAACAAAAAGAAAGTAAAATTCTTAATGGAAAAATTCTTGCCGAATATGGTGACCTAAATGACATTTATGTTATCAATTCGAAAACCGAGAAGGGGATTCTTACCGAAAAAGGAGGCTATTTCTCACTCAACGCTTCTGTAGGCGACACCCTACTTTTTTCCTCGGTACAATACAAAGCCAACAAAGTTGTTTTGACCGAAAAAGATTTTGAAAAAACGCTTTTCTTTGTAAAAATGCAACCCATTATGCATCAGTTAAGAGAAGTAATGGTTTTTCAATACAAACATATCAATGCAGTCGACTTGGGAATTATTCCAAAAGGACAAAAAACCTTTACACCAGCCGAACGGAAGCTAAATACAGCATCTAACCCTTACGTTGTAGCTAATAGTGATGGTACAGCAGGAGGAAAAATGACATTAGACCCTTTATTTAATGCAATTTCAGGAAGAACTGCTATGCTCAAAAAAGTGGTAGAGGTTGAAAAAAAAGAATTTTCAATTGCTAAAACAGAAGATTATTTCGACGAAAATTACTTTGTCGAAAAACTTAAAATCCCAAAAGAATATGTCAAAGCGTTTGAGTTTTATATTGTAGAAGATATTGATTATGCCGAAGCAATCAAGACAAAAAATGAAACACTTGCCCGATTCATAATGGGTGAATTGGCTATTAAATACTTAAAACTCTTAGAAGGAAAGTAACAATTACTTATTTTTGAAAAATGAAATCGCCACTAACTAAAAGTTTGCATAAGCAAAACACCAACAATTAAAAAACGATTCCATAATGTTCCCTAAAAAATATAATTTAAACATATGAAACGAATTGGGTTGATTCTCACAATAGTATTTTTGATGTTTTCCTCTTTCGGAATTCATAAATTTTATACAGCTATTTACCAAATAGAATTTATTCCCAAAAAAGAGAGAATAGAAGTTACTACTCGAATCTTTATAGATGATCTGAATGAAGCTATAGAAAAAAAATACAAACAAAAAGTGTTTATTGGCACAGATAAAGAATCACCACAAGACATCGAGTTGATGAAAAAATACTTTGTAGAGAAATTTCAACTAAAAGTAAATGGTAAAATAAAACCAATGAATTTTGTGAGTAAAGAAATAGAAGAAAATGTGATCATATGTTATCTTTCAATCAAAGGAATCACCAAAATGAAAACCTTAGAAGTCGAAAATACTATCATTACAGAAGTACATCACGAACAGCAGAATATCATTCAAGCCAAGTTCAACGGCGAAAAACACAGCTTGCTATTAACTTCCGAAATAACCAAAGGAATGTTAAAATAACTTCTATTTTAGCACTTTGGATAAAAATAATTACTTTTATAGCTTCAAAAAAATAAAATATGAACAAATTTCTTTTGGCATTAGTGCTATTACCAAGTTTGATATTCGCTCAGAATCCAAGCCCAAAAAGCGAGTTGGCGCAGCAAACAACTACAAAACCTAAAAGCGACAAAAATCCAGATAAATTTAAACAAATGTACGATTTGTTAGCAACCCCTAATATGTATCGTACAGCTTCGGGAGCCCCTGGTCCAGAATACTATCAGCAAAAAGCCGATTATAAAATCGATATAGAACTAGATGATAAAAATGCAAAATTAGCAGGAAAAGAGACCATCACATATACCAACAATGCCAAGGAATCTTTAGACTATTTATGGTTGCAATTAGACCAAAACCAGCAATCGCGCAAATCACTTTCGCCGTTAGTAGAAAACAATGTTACCGACCCTGTTTCAAGTCCAAAAGGATTTTCAAGAAAATACCTTGAAGAAGATTTTGATGGTGGTTTTAACATCGAATATGTAAACGATGCGTTAGGAAAACCAATGCAATATACCATCAATCAAACCATGATGCGTATTGAGTTGCCAAAACCGCTTGCCAAAGGAGAAAAGATTTCTATTTCACTTAAATGGTGGTATAATATTAATAACTATCGTTTAGACGGTGGTCGTTCTGGCTATGAACAATTTCCAGACGGAAATAGACTATACATCTTAGCGCAGTTCTATCCAAGAATGGCGGTTTATAACGATGTAGAAGGTTGGCAGAATCAACAATTCTGGGGAGCAGGTGAGTTCGCTTTACCTTTTGGCGATTTTGAAGTAAATATTACTGTACCAGCCGACCATATCTTGGAAGCAACAGGAAATTTACTAAACAGAAATGAGGTTTTTACAGCAACACAATTAGCACGCTATACACAAGCTGAAAAATCATTTGATAAACCTGTAATTGTGGTTACACAAGCCGAAGCAGAAGCAACCGAAAAAGGATTTTCAGACAAGAAAAAAACATGGAAATTCAAAGCAGAAAATGTTAGAGACTTCGGGATTTCTACCTCTAGAAAGTTTATCTATGATGCTATGGCAGTACAATTAGGCTCTAAAACAGCAATGGCAATTTCGCTATATCCAAAAGAAGGCAATCCGCTTTGGGAACAATATTCTACCCGTATTGTGGCACATACATTAAAAAGTTATTCAAGTCATACCTTTGATTATCCTTATCCCAAAGCAATTTCTATAAATGCCGAAGATCAAGGTATGGAATACCCGATGATTTGCTGGAATTGGGGACGACCAGAACCAGATGGAAAATATTCAGATAGAGTAAAAGAAGGAATGATGAGCGTGATTGCACATGAAGTAGGACATAACTTTTTTCCAATGATTGTCAACTCCGATGAACGCCAATGGACATGGATGGATGAAGGTCTTAACTCATTCATGGAATATATGGCATTGATAGAGTGGGATCCCAATTTTCCTGTCGATCGTGGTCCTGCCAAAAGCATAGTCCCTTATATGAGTGGTGACGAAAAAGGATTAGAACCTATAATGTCAAACTCCGAGAGTATCCGTCAATTTGGAAACAACGCATACGGAAAACCAGCCGCTGCCCTAAATATTCTTCGCGAAACGGTTATGGGAAGAGAATTATTTGACTACGCTTTTAAAACCTATGCCAATCGTTGGAAGTTTAAACATCCAACACCTGAAGATTTTTTCAGAACGATGGAAGATGCTTCTGCCTTTGACCTTGATTGGTTTTGGAGAGGATGGTTTTATACGACAGATAATGTTGACATTGGTATTAAAGAAGTAAAAAAATATTTTGTTAGTAACGATGCTCCAAAAGAAGTTCAAGATTTTCTAAAAACCAGAAGAAGACGCAATCGTATCGAAGGACCAATGGTTTATATGGTAGCCGAAGGAAGCGAAAACTTTAAAGCCTCTATGAATAAACCTTTTGAAATAAAAGATTCTAAATCGTTAGAAACCTATATAAATGAAACATTTTCCAAAGAAGAGCAAGCCAAACTTAAAAAGCCAAACTATTTTTATCAAGTAACTTTTGATAAGCCAGGCGGATTGGTCATGCCGATTATTGTAGAACTAACTTTTGAAGATGGAACTACCGAAACACATCGTTTTCCAGCGCAAATTTGGAGAATGAACGACAAAGAAGCCAACCGAACTTTTGCAACCGATAAAAAAGTAATCAAAATCGTGCTCGACCCAAAAGAAGAAACAGCCGATATAGACTTGACCAATAATACTTGGCCAAAACAAGAAATAAAATCAAAATTTGACTAAGAACTTTGTAAATTTGCAAAGCTAATTTTTAATATAAAAAAATATGTTTGGAATAGGTGGAGGCGAAATGATTTTTATAATTTTCATTGCCTTAATGCTTTTTGGTGCTGATAAAATCCCAACAATTGCTAGAACGCTTGGGAAAGGTATGGCGCAACTTAAAAACGCTACAAATGAAATTAAAAGTGAAATTCAAAAAAGCGCTGAAGCCAATGGATTAGATACTTCTATAAATGATTTAACAGATGGCTTTACTACAGAAATTGAAAGCATAAAAGAAAATCTTGGCAAAAAAGATATAAATCCTCTTAACGATGTAAAAGAATCTATAGACGATTTAACAGGACCTATAAAAAGACAAATGTAATGCTCGAAAAAATAATAACTCTCGACAAAGCGTTTTTTGTTTTTCTCAACGGACTAGGTTCATCAACTTATGACGGTTTTTGGTTGTTTATTACCAAACAAGCCAATTGGACGCCAATTTTTCTACTGGTTTTTTATCTTATCTACAAAAAAGTGGGATTAAAAAACCTTGGAATAATGATTTTATTCATCGCTTTTTTAATTCTCATTTGTGATCAAACAGCCAATTTTTTTAAAGATGCTGTGCAACGACTTAGACCTTGCAACGATTTGCAAATTAAAGATATTATTAGAGTTGTAAAACATAGCGATACTTTTAGTTTCTTTTCGGGACATGCCACCAATTCAATGGCAACCACCGTGTTTGTTTATTTGATAATGAGAAAATATTACAAACACATCTACCTATTGTTCTTATTTCCATTAATCTTCGCCTATAGCCGAATATATCTAGGGTTACACTTTCCAATTGATATTTTGACAGGCTATGCTTTTGGAGCGACTTTTGGATTTCTTTTTTATAAAATTTATGAGAATAGATTTATAAAAAAATAACCACAAAGCAACACTTATTTTTAGTAACTTTAGTTACTCTGTAACACTTGTTACTGCCAGCGCATTTTTACCCATCTATTTTTGCTTCATAATTCAGAAAACACATTATGAAGAAAATAAATCATATCATTTTTACAGGAACATTTTTGAGTTCGTTTTTTGGTTTTGGTCAAGATACATTGGCTATTTCCAAAAGTGAATTAGTGCAAAAAGTCGCCGAGAAAAATTTGCAAATCAAAATTGCTGAAAAAAACTACCAATCGGCAAAAGCAGATTTTAGCCAATCGGCGTCACTTTTTTTGCCCAATATCAATGTGTCACATACCGCAATTTCAACAACCAATCCATTGATGGCTTTTGGTTCCAAGCTCAATCAGGAAATTTTAACACAAGCTGACTTTAATCCAGCGTTGTTAAATGACCCAGTCCAAACACAAAACTTCGCAACCAAATTCGAAATTCAACAACCGCTTATCAATGTTGATGGTTTGTATGGGAGACAAGCTGCCAAAGCCAAGATGGACGCATACCAATTGCAAACCGAACGCACCAAAGAGTATTTAGAATTAGAAGTTTCAAAAGCCTACATGCAATTACAATTGGCCTATAGAGCCATAAAAGTTCTAGAAAAAGCAAATGCAACAGGGAAAGCCAATTTGAAGTTAGTAGAAAATTATTTCAAACAAGGAATGTTACAAAAAACCGATTTGTTAAATGTTCAAGTTCGTGTAAACGAAATCGAAAATCAATTGCAATATGCCAAAAGTAATGTCCAAAATGCTTCCGATTATCTTGCCTTTTTATTGAATGAAGATACCAATGGCAAAATATACAAACCAACCGAAGCATTAGAAAATGTGATTTCGGTCGAAGAAATGAAAGTAGCCTTGTCAGATAACCGAAAAGACATTCAAGCCATGAATAAATCGACAGATGCTTATCAAAAAATGGTGTTATCTAGCAAAATGGGATTCCTACCAAGATTAAATGCTTTTGGAAGTTATGAATTGTACGACAAAAACATTTTGGGAACTTCAGCCAAAGGCTATTTAGTTGGTGCACAATTATCATGGAATGTTTTTGATGGTTACAAAACCATTGGAAAATTCGACAAAGCCAAAGCCGATTTCCAAAAAGCCGAAGTAGAAACAGATCAATACAAAAAACAAAGCCAATTAGAATTAAACAAAACCAATCGTCAGTTGAAAGATGCCGAAAACAAAGTAAACCTATCAAAGTTGGCTTTTGAACAATCACAAGAAGCCTACAGAATTCGTCAAAACCGTTTCACACAAGGATTAGAAAAAACCACTGACTTATTGCAATCAGAAACCCAAATGATCCAAAAAGAATTGGAGCATTTGCAATCGGTTTTCGAGTATAATTTCACTAAACAGTATTTACAATTTTTAACTAAGTAAATTTCAATAGCAATAGCAATAGCAATTTCAAAAATCAATTTCAATTTTTAAAAGATGAAAAAAAATATAGCAATCATAACCCTTTCAACATTCTTATTTCTTTCATGTGGAAAAGACAAGAAAGAAGCAACCCACAACGAACCAGCCATTGCAGTTCAAGTAAGCGGCATTTCAGCCGATTCTAATGCGCCATTTGTAACCGCAAGCGGAAAAGTTGAAGCCGAAAACAGTGCCAATGTCTCAACTCGAATGATGGGATATGTGACTAAAGTTCACGTAAAAGTTGGGCAAAAAGTAGGAGCAGGACAACTTCTTGTTAGTGTAAACAACACCGACTTACAAGCCAAAAAAGCACAAGTTGATGCTTCCATTTTGCAAGCAACGGCAGCTTATACTAATGCTAAAAAAGATTATGAACGATTTACAGCCTTATTCAATCAGCAAAGTGCTTCCCAAAAAGAATTGGACGATATGACTTCGCGTTACGAAATGGCAAAAGCAGGTTTAGAAGGAGCCAAACAAATGCGTAACGAAGTAATGGCGCAATTTTCATATTCCAACATTACCGCTCCATTTTCGGGAGAAGTTACCAATACATTTGTCAAAGAAGGCGATATGGCAAATCCAGGAATGCCTTTGGTAAGTGTTGAAGGTGTTTCAAGAATGCAAGTGACCGCAATGGTTTCTGAAAGTGATATTGCTCAAATTACTAATGGAATGTCAGTTAAAGTTTTAGTAAAATCAATCAACAAAGAAGTTTCAGGAAAAGTTTCTGAAGTAAGCGGATCTGCTAAAAATACAGGTGGACAATATTTAGTAAAAGTAACCTTGAACGCAACCGACAAAGCTATTTTATCAGGAATGTTTGTAAATGTTCAATTTCCTATTCCCAACAAACCAAAAGCTGCAACAGTAAAATCAGACAAAGTCATGGTACCAGAAAGTGCTTTGGTAAAACAAGGACAACTAACAGGTATTTACACCATAGCCAACGGAAAAACAGCCATTTTAAGATGGATAAGAACCGGAAAATCATTCGGAAACCAAGTAGAAGTATTATCAGGATTATCGGCTAACGAACAATACATCGTTTCAGCAGAAGGGAAATTGTTTAACGGAGCTAAAATTAGTATTCAGTAATCAGTCGCAGTAATCAGTCGCAGTTTTCAAGTTTAGTTAGAAAACAACTTTAAACTTTTAAACCTTAAACTTTAAACAAAAAATCATGCAAGAAGGTATATCAGGTAAAATTGCCCATTTTTTCATCAACTCTAAATTGACCATATTGTTGATGGTTGGATTGATGATCATTGGGGTATATAGTTCATTCTTAATTCCGCGTGAAGAAGAACCACAAATCAATGTTCCCATGGCCGATGTCATGATTGGCTATCCAGGGGCAAGTCCGGCAGAAGTCGAAAGTCGTGTGATAAAACCATTAGAGAAAATTTTGTCTAATATCAAAGGTGTTGAGCATTTACATAGTATGGCTATGAATGGTCAAGCAATGATTATAGTGCAATTTTATGTCGGTGAAGATTCAGAACGCTCGTATGTAAAATTATACGACGAATTGATGAAAAACGAAAACATTTTCCCAAAAGGAGTATACAAACCAATGGTAAAAACACGTTCAATAGACGATGTTCCTATGTTGGGATTAACACTTTGGAGCGAAACATTGAACGATTTTGAAATTCGTCAAATTGCAGAAGAAGTAACTTCTGAAATAGAAAAAATAAAAGACGTTGCCATTACCAAAGAAATTGGTGGTAGAACACGAGAACTAAAAGTGGTTTTAGACAAAGATAAAATGGCAGAAAATGGTGTTGATGCTTTGGGTATTATGCAAATGATTCAAGCCAATAATGGCAGTTCTCAATCGGGTAGTTTTGTTGCAAATGATAAAGAATATTTGCTTACAACAGGTCAATTTCTTGCGACTTCAGAAGATGTTGAAAATTTGGTTGTTGGCGTAAATGCAAACATGCCAGTCTACCTAAAACAAGTAGCAACTGTCCAAGACGGTCCTTCAACACCAAGAAGTTATGTTGCATTTGGTTACGGAAAAGCCAATGAAAAATACACAAAAAACAAATCAGAATACCCAGCCGTTACGATCTCTGTCGGAAAAGTTAAAGGGGCCGACGCGATGAAAATTGCCGATAAAATACTTGAAAAAATAGAAGGTTTAAAAAAGACTTTAATTACCGACGATGTTCATGTAGAAGTATCTCGTAATTATGGTGAAACCGCTTCTCACAAAGTAGGTGAGTTGCTAATGCACTTAGGAGTTGCTATTATTGCCGTAACACTTTTAGTCATGTTGGCTATGGGTTGGCGTGGAGGTTTGGTAGTCTTTTTCTCAGTGCCATTAACTTTTGCCCTAACATTATTTGCCTATTATATGCTAGGCTATACACTCAACAGAATCACACTTTTTGCATTGGTTTTCGTAGTCGGAATTGTGGTGGATGATAGCATTATTATTGCCGAAAACATGCACCGCCATTTCAAAATGAAACGATTGCCGTTTAAACAAGCAGCTATTTTTGCTATTAACGAAGTTGGAAACCCAACAATTTTGGCAACCTTTACAGTTATAGCTGCAATACTCCCAATGGCGTTTGTGTCTGGAATGATGGGGCCATACATGAGTCCGATGCCAATTGGAGCCTCTATTGCAATGTTATTGTCATTGTTTGTTGCTCTAACAGTTACACCCTACCTAGGTTACCATCTACTTCACGAAAAAGAAGAACAAGAACACAAAGCCGAACAAGGGCTAGAAACCTCTTGGATTTATAAAGTGTATAACAAGTTAGAACGCCCATTTCTAGAAAATTCTACCAAACGAAGAATCATGTTGGGTGTTACCGTTGTATTGTTACTAGGGTCAGTTACAATGTTTTTTACCAAATCGGTATTGGTAAAAATGCTACCATTTGATAATAAAAATGAGTTTCAGGTAGTAGTAGATATGCCCGAAGGCACAACATTAGAACGAACAGCAGCTGTTACACAAGAAATTGCACAATACCTCACAACAATTCCAGAAGTGGTGAATTACCAAAACTACATAGGTACATCTGCACCAATTACCTTTAACGGTTTGGTTCGACATTACGACTTGCGAGGCGGAAGTAATATGGCCGATATCCAAGTGAATTTGTTACATAAAGAAGATAGAGATTTACAAAGTCATGATATAGCCAAATTGGTTCGTCCAGAAGTGCAAAAAATAGCTAAAAAATATGGGGCGAATGTCAAAATTATTGAAGTACCACCAGGACCACCCGTTTTATCCACTTTGGTTGCCGAAATTTATGGGCCAAATTATAAAGATCAAATTGCAGTTGCCAATCAAGTAAAAGGAATATTGGAAAAAACATCCGATATTGTCGATGTCGATTGGATGACCGAAGACAACCAAACCGAATATCGTTTGGAAGTCGACAAAGAAAAAGCAATGCTCAACGGGATTGCACCACAACAAATAGTTGGAAATTTAACCTACTTGTTAAAAGAATATCCAATCTCTAACTTATATGATGAAAATGCAAATAACAGCGTTGGAATTGTACTTTCACTAGAAGACAAAGACAAAACATCCCTGCAAGACATTCAAAATTTAAAAATAAAAGGAAGTCAAGGAAACGTAGTGCCCGTTTCAGATTTAGTGAAAGTAATTACAGATACATTACAAAAAACCATTTACAGAAAAGACCAAAAACGAGTAGTGTATGTAACAGCAGATATGGCAGGAACATTAGAAAGTCCAGTGTATGCTATTCTAGGAATGAATACAGCATTACAAAAAATGAAATTACCCAAAGGATACAAAGTAAATGAACTGTATATGGAGCAACCGTCGGACGAAAGTGATTTTACAGTAAAATGGGATGGCGAGTGGCAAATTACACTAGAAGTTTTTCGTGATCTCGGTGTAGCATTTGCTGTTGTAATTGTGATTATTTATATGCTAATTGTGGGTTGGTTCCAAAATTTCAAAACCCCAATGGTCATGATGATGGCGATTCCACTTTCATTGGTTGGGATTGTATTTGGTCACTGGTTATTGGGAGCATTTTTTACAGCAACCTCTTTTATTGGAATGATTGCATTGGCAGGAGTAATGGTACGAAACTCCGTCTTGCTCATCGACTTTATTGAAATTAGATTAAACGACGGAATTCCACTAAAACAAGCGATTGTCGAGGCTGGAGCAGTACGTACCACACCAATCTTGCTAACAACAGGAGCAGTTGTTATTGGAGCCGTAATTATTCTATTCGATCCCATCTTCCAAGGATTAGCCATTTCCTTAGTATTTGGAGCAATCGTTTCTACAATTCTTACATTAATTGTAGTACCATTAATCTACTACATTACAGAAAGAAAAAAATGGGAAAAATAATATACTTTCAAGTTGTGAAACCAGAAACAAAAACGATATGAAACTATTACTAATTACAGCAGTAGCCGAATTTGAAAAAGAAGTAAAACAAATTCTAAAAAAGGCCCAAGTCAAAACCTTCTCATATAGAGAAGTTACGGGTTACAGAAACACTTCTGATGATACCATCGAAGGCAATTGGTTTGGTACTCAAATGAATGAAAACGAATCTATAATGTTCTATGCATTTGTCCAAAAAGAAAGTGTCGATAAAGTTTGTAGTGCCATTGAAGAATTCAATGCCAACCAAGAAACACTATCACACATTCATTCAGCTGTATTAAATATCGAAAAATCAAATTAAAGAGATTATCTACTATTAAAATCATATTTAAAATGAAAACAAGAATTATTCACGCAATAGCAGGAACTTTTATCCTTATCAGTATTTTATTATCCTTATACGTAAATCAAAATTGGCTATGGTTTACAGGATTTGTGGGATTAAATCTTTTACAATCATCCATTACAAAATGGTGTTTGATGGATGATATTTTAACCAAATTAGGAGTAAAAGACTAAGAAAAACGAAGCAGGATATACCCAATCTGTTTTCCATAAGTTCTCGATACAATTTAGCTCCGCTGTGTTCCACAAAATCACTCGAAGTGACAATAGAAAAAGTAGATGCTTAGTGCTTATAAGACTTGACGGTTTACATTTCTATAATAGTGAATATAACAAGCCATCCGTTATCACTTCGATTGATTTTTGTGTCATTATGCCAGCTATTATACAAAAATTAGATTGAGAACTTTATAAAATTTCTCCACTTTCTCCACCTGCAAATCGGCAGACAAGTCTATGTAAAAAAATCCGTTCCTATCCGCCATTGCGATGCACCCGTTTCATCCGTGTTCCAAATAAGATCTTTGTGTTCCTTGGACTTTCTTGCAATCTTTGAGGCTAAACTCCAAGCACAGTACCAAAAACCATAAAAAGCTACCATCGTATTACTAACAATTGTTGATAAATTCCATCGACATAAATAAAAAAAGCACCTCTAAATTTTCCCGAAAGTGATACATTTGAATACATTGAAAAAGTAAATCAAATGAGAATAGAAACCGAACTTAAACTAGGATTCAAAGACGTAATGATAAGACCCAAGCGCTCTACACTCAACAGTAGATCACAAGTATCGTTAGAGCGCGAATTTAGGTTTAAACACAGCACTGCAACTTGGACAGGTATACCCATTATGGCTGCCAACATGGACACTGTTGGAACCTTCGAAATGGCATTGGCATTAGCCAAAGAAAAACTATTCTCCTGCATTCACAAACATTATTCCGTTCAAGAGTGGGATGACTTTCTTCAGAAAGCACCAAAAACGATATGCGATTATATAGCCGTAAGTACTGGAACAGGAAAAGAAGATTCCAAAAAAATAGCCCAAATATTCCAAAACAACCCACAACTCAAATTTATTTGCATAGATGTTGCCAATGGATATTCTGAACATTTTGTAAGTTTCCTCAAACAAGCACGCAAACAATATCCCGATAAAGTAATCATAGCAGGAAATGTAGTAACTGGCGAAATGGTCGAAGAACTACTATTAGAAGGAGCCGATATCGTAAAAGTAGGTATAGGGCCTGGCTCTGTTTGTACAACACGTGTCAAAACAGGAGTTGGCTACCCTCAACTCTCGGCTATTATCGAATGTGCCGATGCTGCCCACGGATTAGGAGGACATATAATAAGCGATGGTGGTTGTGCCATTCCAGGCGATGTTTCCAAAGCATTTGGTGCAGGAGCCGACTTCGTAATGCTTGGCGGAATGCTTGCTGGTCATACCGAAAGTGGTGGAGAAACAATAGAAATTAAGGGAGAAAAATTCAAACAATTTTACGGAATGAGCTCAGAGACCGCCATGAAAAAACATGTAGGCGGTGTTGCCGAATACAGAGCCAGCGAAGGCAAAACGGTACAAATTCCTTTCAAAGGAGATGTAATCGATACTTTACATGATATTTTAGGAGGTTTAAGAAGCACCTGTACATATGTGGGTGCCTCTAAGCTAAAAGAACTAACCAAGAGAACCACTTTTATAAGAGTACTAGAACAAGAAAACCAAATTTTTACAAAGTAAATCCAACCTAAGCTCTATACCTTTTGGGTATACAAACTAACGTTCAAAGCCAAAGTAAAACCTTAGCAAATGAGTCCTTCTATATGTACCATTGTGAGTAAGTCCTAGGCATAACGTCAATAAACAACATCAAACTCAAAACCACAGATTAAAAAAGATTTCTCCAATCTATCCTCCAAAAAAAAGTGCTATGGAATTGATAAACAAACAACAATCATTCTACAAATACTGCTCCAATTGCAGTTCCCCAAACGTTACTAATCAGAACAATTTTAGACTACACTGTTCCGATTGCGATTTTGTTTTGTACCACAATATTGCAGCAGCCGTTGCTATCCTCTTTACATACCAAGACAAAATACTCTTTACCGTACGAAATGTTGACCCCGACAAAGGAAAACTCGACTTACCGGGTGGATTTATAGACCCAAACGAAACTGCCGAAGAAGCTGCATGCCGAGAAATAAAAGAAGAATTGGGTATGACCATCACACCAACCGATTTAGCCTATATTACTACAGCACCTAATAACTACTTATACCGAAACGTTCCCTATAGGACCATGGATATTTTCTACGAATGCGAATTGAAGTCAGAAGCTATACATATAAAAGCTCCCGACGAAATAAAAGCCTTAACTTGGATAAAAAGAAACGAAATAGACCTAGAGAAAATAGGGTTTGTATCCATCAGAAAAGTAATAGGAGAGCGGTATTCAAAAAACGCGTAGGATTTTCAATCCAGTAGGGATATAGTTAAAAACTAAATTGTAATGCCAATTTTTTCAAGAATAACATTGGGTATCTTGGCTATTTCTAGCGATAGACTACCTTCTTTTATAGCTCAAAAACCATTTTCCTTCTGTGTATTGTGTTTTTGCCTCGTATGTCATTCTGCTAGGAGAAATCCCATTTGCTCCAATCAGTCTTTTTCTATGCCTATACCAGTCCAATTTGAAAGTCAACCAACCTCTTTTTTATCAAAAAATACCCTCTAATATTCAAATAATGAAAAGCATTGATTGCATCAAAAAACATTTTTAAAGAAGTTTCATTATAATGTTCACCGTCAAAGTAACTCCAGTCTTTAGAAAGATAATTTTCAAAATTCTCTCGCATTGATGTGGTAATCTCACTTTTGTAAATTGGTTCTGCCAACATCTTTAACACATCAGTTTTTAGTGTCTTTTCATATTCAAGTAAGGACTTAAAGTTAGCCTTAATAGTAGCAAAATCGGTTTTTCTATTTGTAAAATGCAATCCATTTAACAATTCCGTATAAACAGAAAAACGAGCTTCATAAATAGCGTCATAGTCAAAAAAATCCCGATACATTGTATCCAGTTCAGATACACAGCCTTTATGTTTCGCTTTTGACCTAAAAAAGGAATAAATATTTTTATCATTTTCGAGAATCATAGCTTCAAGCGCTTTCATTTCACTTTCGCATTTCTTGTTTAGAGAAGGCGCATCATTTGACTTGTATTTTACACCCTCATAGTCAAAAGTGTTTATTTCGGTTGCGGCATCCCCAATACTTTTGAGTAAATTACTATCTTGTTCCAACGCTATATACTCGTAGACTAAGTCTATTTTTTCTTCGCCAAACAAGATGTCAAAAGACAGATCCTCACCATTTTCTGGAGCTTCAGTCAAATTAAAATGCAATGGATTTTTACCATCATAATACCCTTTGTACGCATCATTAAAAGTATTAGATTCATACTCTTTTTGGTACGACGATTTAAAATCCAACAAAGAGCAAACTACCCTTTCCTTTGGGTAAGCAACATCGGCAAAAAGAAAACGAGTCAAACGCTCTTGAAGTTCAGTTACCTTTATAAACAATTGGTTGGCGCTACTAGTAGTTACCGCTGGTTTCACAATGTTTAATGCCTCCAAAGCCGCAATTCTTTCCTGATTTTCGGGATGTGATGCCCACTGATTGCCAATTACCAATTTGGATTTTTTAAACTTACTACTGGTTTCCGAAACCATGGGCAAATTATGTTCCATAGGCAACTTATCTTTGGCTGCCAAAAAGTGTAACACAAACGATTGCTCTTCAAAAATGTTAGTACTCACCAACGCTTCATCAAATTTCGAATTATAAAAATCAATCACATCTCGATAGCTTCTATCTGCCAAATCCATTCGCAACAAAGAAGTTTTAAGAGGCATATAACCAGTTATAGTAGCAGCTACTGCATCGGCATGAAACTCCATTTCTCTCGACAACTCCATATAGCTTTTATTTACTACATCATACATTTTTCTCAATACCGATTGGATAACACCAACAATCTTTACCGCGATGTTAGCAAAAAAAGCAAAATAATTATTGACATTAGCCCAAGACGTTATCAAATTATTATACGACTCATTGTCATATAGCATATTAAAGATAATCTGATTCACATTGTAGACATAACTTCCTACTTTCATGCTTTTTTGTGAAAAATGACCAAACTCGTGTGACAAAATAGCCTTAAGCTCTTCTTCAGATACTGTATTCACCAATCCCATGCCAATATGCAAATTCTTTTTGATAGGGAAAAACATACTCCAAAAACTAGAATTGTAAAAAACACTAGCATTAACTTCATGTGAAACATACACTTTTTTTTGGAAAATGTGTTCCCACTTCATTTACTATACCCTCTAGTAAGGCAAACAGTTTAGGTTGGTCTTCTGGGAAAATCTCAACATAACTAGAAAGATCTACCTTGTGTTTTTTGAATAGAAACTTGACCAAAAAAATTAGAATCAAAATCCCAATACTGGCTAAACCCAATCCAGCAATTATGGTAAAAAACATCGGTTTGGCAGCAATAATCATATAACCACCAGCGATACAAACTGCCGTTAAACCTGCGGCCAATGCCAATAAAAGAATATAAACTAAGATAAAAGCGACGATAGAAAAAACGGCCTTTGTCGTTTTTTGCTTAAAAGTACTAGAGATAGGAATGTCCATAAAGCGAGAAGAAGAGTAAAAAATGATGATTAAATTCTTAAAAAAACAAAGAAAGCAAAAAAAATACTTATAAAACAAAATTAAATTTACTTGTCTTTCATGGTTCAAAGCAGTAAGGCCTAACAATTTAAACCCCTAGTAAAACGAATAAATAGATATACAACCGCCAATGCCTCAAGCATCCTTCGCTACAGCCACGACAGTCTTTACGAAAACGAATGAAAGTGTCCAGAACGTAGACGCATAGATAAGATTATAAAAGCCTTCCAATCTGCGTTTGCAAAGCATCCATTTCATTCATATTCCCCACTCAAGCGCAGCACCCAACCTCAAAACTATAAAAAACCAATATTCTACCCAGCTGAAAACACACAACACCTTTCAATTTCTTAAATTTGCAAAACAAGAAACATCCCACTATGAGTACCACCTTTTCCGACAATAAGCAAATAGGAACAGTAACCACTTTTTCACAACTAGTAACTACCGATTTTAAAGGAGAAAACAATGCCCTATGTTGGTATCGGCATGTAGAAGGCGATTTCGAAGAAATTGTAAACAAACTACAATTAAAAGAAAACATTACAGAAATAAGTACTAAAGACCTATTAGCCCTCCAACTTTCTGAACAAGGCACTATAGCGAGGGAAATTATTTTGAATGACCTACAATTATTAACCGATTTTGGAGCTTCTCCCGTTCTTAACCTACTCAAATGTTATGAACGAGATGAAGAACTCGATTTCATATCCACCGATGTATATTCCTTTCACGTAGATCGGTCACCCATTGCAACCGATACTTTTTTATGCACCTATCACGGAGCAGCAAGTGATATTATTGCTAACGAACAAGCTGAGCAAAAAAGCCTAATCCCTGAAGTTCGAGAAAAACTAAAAGCACTTCATAACGGTCCATCAGAGGAATTTGAAGATTTTTTAAAAGAACATTATTTCGATTTGCACTATCAGGCACTACCCAATGCAACGCCTACCAATCTAGGATTAGGGCATCTTTGGCGTCTGGCGGTAGACCATCCCACTCAACATGTCCCGCCATGTATTCACAGAGCACCTATAGAAAAAGATGGGGAATATCGTTTGTTGTTGATTTGTTGAAAAGAAGAGTTTCAGTTCTGAAAGATTTATCGTATTGAAAAATTTGATTTGTTCTAGTTTTGTAATGTAAAGTAAACCACTCCAATGATTTTGTTCCTTGCCGAAATAATTGATTAGCTTAAATCTGTGTAAGGTTTTGGATAGTTAGTTTATCGATTTAAATTGTATGCTTTTCAAAATGCAATTCAGGTAAAACAATCTTAACTTCAATCTTATGATCATCATTTGTCCAATAAACAATAAAATTTACTTTAGCTTCTTTCAACAGAAACCCGCTTTGTTTTATTTCTGATAATTTCTCAAGAAAACTTCTTGAGAATTTTAAAATCAATTCACCTTTATTGTTTTTACAGCCTTCATCACAAATAATAATCGAATCCCCACTTGTTAATCCGATTAAGCGATGTTGCACATATTCAAAATATCCTAAATACAAATCTCTGTGTGAAAGGTGTAATACTAAATCATTTGGTGGTTGAAAAGTATTGTTATTGTCAATCCTATGTAATCCATCAGTTTTTATATGGTCAAGATAATTACCATTCAAATGAATAGTCAAATTTTGTTTTGCTCTTGTCATAGCAACATAAAGCTGTCGCTTCTTTTCATCTGTCCTTGCATCAAAATTTTCAAGCAGTAAAATTACATTATCAAACTCTTTCCCTTTTGCTTTATGGATAGTAGAAACAAAGATTGTTTCTCCGTTAGTACTAATAAAGTCTTCTAGTAAAGATTCTCGAATAAAAACATCAAAGTCTGATTTATATTTCTTTTTTGTATTTGCGGCTTCAAAATCTTTTATAAGGTTATTACAGATTTCAAACTTTGAACTTAGTTTGTATCTGTCAATCAATTTTCTTTTAGCATTACCCCAGATATCGTCACTGATAATAAAGACATCGTCACTTAATTTCAATTCATTCAAGAAGAAGCGAACTTCTTCAAGATTATATAAGCTAAAACTGTCGTTACTCTGAATTAATTTTGCTTGTTGATCTTTTTTAGTTAAGAGTCCGGCAACTTGAAAGGCTTCTTCGTTGGTGTATGTCAATATGCATGTTGAACCTGAAAGTCCTGTTGAAAGAATATCGTCTATTAAAGGAGTAATCAGATTTCCGTTGTGATAATGTATAATTCTAATTTTTCCATTGTCGGGCTGATTTGCAACAATCGGAATTTCTTTTAGACGCTTATCAATCATCCTTAAAAACTGATTGGTAAAGGATACTAAATTGCTTTTACTTCTGTAATTTGTGATTAGTTCATATTTGGTTGCCTGCTTTTCAGCAATAAAACTTAATAGGTATTTTGAATCCGCTCCTCGCCATTCATAAATATTTTGGTCATCATCCCCAACAGCTATCACTCTCATTTCCTCATTCTTCTCCATCAGCACTTTTATCAATTCAAATTCTTCCGCGTCCATGTCCTGTGCTTCGTCAATGACTAATACTGTCTTGGTTATTCGACTGGTTTCAACCTCATTGTTCTTTATTTTTTCAACGGTATTTTTAATAATTGCACTAGATCTGTCAAGTGTTCCAACTTTCCCCAATAAATCAAAACAATAAGAGTGAAATGTTTTTATGTCAATGAAATGTGCTGCATTTCCAATTAATTCAATCAAACGTTTCTTAAATTCGGTTGCGGCTGCTCTTGAAAAAGTGACCATAAGCAAATGGTCATGCTTCACATCTTCCATCAAAAGCAATGAGGCTAACTTATGAACTAAAACTTTTGTTTTTCCACTACCAGGTCCTGCTGCAACAACTATATATCTTGAATCTTTATCATCTATAATTCTTCGTTGAACATCCGATAAAGAATCAAAGAGCTGTTTGTACTTTTTTGGAGTTATATTTCGGGTAATTTCTAATCCCCTACTTCCTTTAAAATATTTATTTATAAATGACGGAAAGTTTAATTGAAAATAATCGTCAACAAATTGTAATGCTCCCGTATAATCTTCTACCATTTTTTTTGCATACTCACCAACAATATGAATTTGTTGAACCTTGTGATCGTAATATTGACTTAACTTCTCATAGTCTTGTTTTTTATATTGAACACTATTATTCTGTTCAAGCCTGTCAATAGTGAGTTTGTTGTAAACCACAAGAAAGCCTCCTTCAATTTTTATTGCTTCAATTCTTGATAGATAAAATAATGCATCTTCAATATCTTCAATGGTTGTTTTAACTTCAAAGAGTTGCATTTGATTGGTATAGACTTCTTGCAACTCAAGTACAGAAAATTCAACTAGTATCTCCTCCTTATCGACATCACTTTCAGCCATAATCTTATTACTTTTGTCATACAAATAAGTAACTATAAATACAGCCAAAAGATGTCTTTTTTCTAATCTTTCTTGCAATATTTCTTTTGGTTGGCAAGCAATGGCTGCAATGTGATTTTTCGAGTAGTCTTTACTATATCGTTTTATCCAGTTCTTAATCGCCCAAAAGTTTAAAATAATTTTAATTTTATTAGGGGTTACATCTTTGCACCCATTTTCTTCTGCCTGCTCATTAAGTTCTTTGATATGAAATGATTTTTCTTGTTCATCAAACAATGGAAATAAAAAAGTTTCAATCAGTCGATAGCTTTCTGTGATGGAAAGTGATTTGTTTTTGGTGTCGCTTCTTTTGATAAAAGCATTCAAATCTTTGGCATCAGCTAAGATTTTTTCATCTCGTAATAAGTTAACAATAGCTATTACATTTTTAATCTCTAATCCTAAATTATCCGAGATATAATCAATTCTGGCTTCAGCCTCGTCAAATTTTGATTGCTTTCTGCTTTTATTTGAAAAAAGACTTTTAATAATTCTGGTTGCAGTTATTTTTTGTTCCTCACTAAATTTTTGAGAAATCCTAATTTTATCAATAGCTTCCTGTGCTGTCTTTGATAGAATACTATTTGCAAAAACACGAGGCATATTTTGCTTTCGCTTTATATATCCGGCTTCTTCTAAAGCCGCAATGGCCGTAGTTACTCTTGTTTCAATTTCACTTACATTGTCATCCCAACCTGCTACTCTTGCAATCTCTAAAGCAGATTTCTGAACACTCGACTTGAACTTAGTAATGAATTTTATGGCATTCCAAATCTGCTTTATCTCGTGTAAATTAAGCTTTGTTTGATTTAGCAAAATGAAATGTTTACTCAAGTCTTCCTCATTAAACAAAACATAACATTCCGCTGTTATATTCTCATCACGACCTGCACGACCTGCTTCTTGAACATAGTTTTCGAGTGAATCTGATATCTCATAATGAATCACCATTCCTACATCTTTTTTATCAACCCCCATTCCAAAAGCTGAAGTGGCAACCATAATTTGAACGTCACCCGATATAAACGCATTTTGATTTTCTGTTTTCTCTTGACTTTCCATTTTACCATAAAAAGCCCTAGCATTAAAACCATCTTCATTTAATCTTGCAGTGATATCCCTTGCTCTTTTAGTTCTCGAAACATAAATTATTGTCGGACAATCTTTATCATCTATTAAATCCCGAACCGTATTGTATTTTTCCTCTTCATCACCTCGTTCAAAAACTTTATATTGTAGATTGGTTCGTGTTGCCCTAGAGGGAAATATCTCAAATTTAATACCTAATTTTTCTTTAAAGTAGTCGCAAATATCTTCTATGACTTTTTGTTTGGCTGTAGCCGTAAAACAAGAAACCGGAATTGTTTCGTCAAGATTTTTTTTCTCTTGTAGTAATTTAATAAAATCGCCTATGTATAAATAATCAACTCTAAAATCTTGCCCCCATGATGAAAAACAGTGTGCTTCATCAATTACGAATCGAATAATCTTTCTACCCAAAAGTAATTTTTCTACCGTTTTTGACCTCAGCGATTCTGGTGATAAGTAAAGAATAGAAGCTCTTCCATCATAAACTCGTTCAATAGACTTTGCTCTTTCTATTGGGTCCAGTAATCCGTTTATGGTGACAGCTTCAGTTATTCCATTTTTCTCAAGATTATCAACCTGATCTTTCATTAACGATTGCAAAGGCGAAATCACAACGGTTAACCCTTTTACAGTTTTACCTGACATCAGAGCAGGAACCTGAAAAGTAATTGATTTTCCTCCTCCTGTTGGAAATACAGCTAATAACGATTTGTTATCAACAGCAGCTTGAACGGCATTTTCTTGCAACGGTTCACCAGCATAAGTTCTATAGGCATCAAAACCAAAATAATCTTTAAGACCTTTGTAAATGTTCAGAGCTTGACTACAGTATTCACATCCTGTTAGACAAGGTTTGCTTCTAAGAAGAAACATTATCCTTTCAAATTTTGGAAAGTTTTTTAGAACCCATGGAGGAGTTATGGAATATCTATTATTACAATCTATTAAAGCTAAACAATAAGCCAATTCAATTGGGTATTCAATAATTATCTTTGAAAGGTCAGCCTGCTTACAGATGTCATTTTCAAATTTCTCACGAATTAGGTTTTCTATTTGTGTATCACTACTTGTATATTGGATAACCCGAAAAAAAGCATTGAACTCCTTTTTTTCATTTAATAGTAAATAGAAAATTTGTTTAAGTTTTTTGTCTGCTTGATTGAAATTGGAAACTTCATCATAGAACAAGTCTTTTGCTTTTATTGCATCATTAAGGGGGTTATTTAAATCCTCTGTTTGCAGTTTATCATCTTTAAGTAAAGCATGATAGGGCTTTGTAGGAAACAATAGAGGAGATAGAAATAAAGTATCAATTATGTTAGTAGAATTAATAGGAGCATCAGTAATAGCTTTGTGAATATACTTTAAGTCGTGATTTATAATGTTGTGTCCACAAATAAATGCTGTACCCTTAAGAAAATTAATGAAATCAACAATAGAATTAGAATGAAAAGAACTGCCATCATTCTTGACACTTCCAATATCAAGAATTTTACCGCTTTTTGGTTCTATTTCGGTATCAATAAAGGCTATGGTATTCATAATACAACTAAAATAATCATTTTATATAAAATAAAGCACAATGCAACAACAAGATTTATTATTTAAACCATTTCAAAATGGTTGTGCCAATAGTACCATCTAAAGAAGAATTATCATCTGTAAAAATGGATAATTTACCTAAAGCACATTCATGCTGATATTCTTTGCTGTCAATCTTATGGTAAGAGGTAAAATCATCTATACTAAACAATGTCTTATTCGACGGATATAACAGCATCGCTTTTTTACTATTCCAATACTCATTGTACACATACATTTGTCTTAAATCATGAGTTGAAGGATCTGAATAATCAATGTTTTTCCATTTGGTGTCAATGATAAAAGTTTGTTTTTCATTTCCAATACCTTTTTCTAAAACGATATCAGGTCTTATGCTAATGTTATTCCAAAATCCTTTTGAATTTTGACCTAAAACTGTAAATCCATTTTCATCTGCGACTTGTTTCAATTTAACTAAAATATATTCTTCCCAAAGTGAATTCATGTCAAACAATAGTGCCAACATTCTTTCATTGCCACTAGAGAGATTAGGTGCATAATTTAGTATAATCAATCTTGCAATTGCTAAAGCAGTCTCATAAGGAGCTGTTTTTCTATTTTTAGGAAGCTTTGTAAAAGTGGCTTCATTCACATTGATATTTTTTACTTCTGGAAAGTCTAATTGAACTGTTTTAGACTTGCTATACAAATAATTGCCTTTCGTGCATTTTTCTACAATATCTAATGCTTTAGATAAAACCTGATGTACCAAATGGTCTTTATCATATACTTGATGGGTAGTAAAAAAACGCTCTTTATGAACTAAGTTTTTACTGATATGCCCTGCAAATTCTATCTTACCTTTCAAAGCTTTTACATTACTGGTTTCTTTGTAGTATTGTTTGATTAATCCTTGATGGAGCAGGAGTTGCACCTCATTCAAAAACCACTCAAAGTAAATATCTAATAAATGAATTTGTTGCTTGTTTACATCTGCTTTGCCAACTTGCTGTACTTTTAATTTACGAGTAACACGTAACATTTCTATTAAAGCACTTTGCCAAACCGCTTCACTTTTACCATCATTATCAATTTTTGGTAGAATTTCAATTGTTAATCCATCGACTTGAATAACACCTACGTATTGTTTGAAGACTATACCATTATGCTTCAAGTCAAAATATTTATATTGATGCAAAGCATTAAGTTTTGACAATGCCGCAAAATGACGTTGTTCAAATTTCCCAGCTATGGGTAGGAATGAGTGTTCAAAAACTTGTATGGTGTTTTCTTTTGACATAGTTAACCTAATAATGTTGTGATAGCTGTTTTAAAATCAACTTGTTCAAAAGGAATTAACTCATAAGACTTAACTATATCCACTTCATTTTTAGTTTCAAAATCTGCAAAAATAGTTTTATCTCTAGTGGCTGAAATACTTTTTTCTCTGACAAATCCTTTTCCTAATACTAAACCTATCTTGCCATAATCATTGTAAAAATATTCTTGAAGTAGCGGAATAATCTCATTTTCAAAAGAGTTTTCAAAATTCTCTTTTATAAAATAGGCATGACCTAAAGTATGATTTCTATCTAAAAGTAATTCTATACGATTATTGATTTTTTCCATGACTTCTTTTCTTAGATAATCATTAAAACCTTTTTCTTCAACAACTTTACTATTTGGCAACATTTCTTCAAAACTAAAACGTCTTCTCAGAGCTGTGTCCAAAGCCTCAACGCTTCTGTCGGCAGTGTTCATAGTACCAATTATGTAAAGGTTTGGTGGAACTCCGAATTTTTTCTTGCTATATGGTAATAGAACTTCTAATGATTCTTCATTACCCATTCTTTTGTCTTCTTCAATAAGGGTTATTAATTCTCCAAAGATTTGGGAAACATTACCTCTGTTAATTTCATCAATGATTAAAACAACTGGCTCTGAAACTTTCCCGTATTGTTTTATAGCATTTGTATAAACTCCAGCTTCAAATTTGACTAACTTTTCATTAATATCAATTGTTTCAATATCATTCATTTCTTCTTGATATTCTACATCAGGTTTAAAGTCATTTTTTTCAAACTCTTTCAATGCTTTAAATACAGCGTAAAACTCTGTAATCCTTGGGGTAACTTCTACAGTTTCTTCTACTTGTTTTAATGATTTTATTTCATCAATAGTACTAAATTTATCATATAGCTTTTCTAGATTTTCTTTTGTTAGTGGTGCAGGATTTCTAGTTGCTTTTGAATTTAATGCTCTAGCTTTTATGGAATTAGTGCTTGTAATTTTTATTACGGTTACATCTTTACCTTTCAGTGTTTTGTACACTGGAGGTGTATTATTATCCATCAACTCTTGAATGTGATTTATAAAGGCATCATGTAATTCGTCAAAATTATACTCTGAGTTTTTTTGATTTTTTGATTTATATTTTTTGTAGCACAAATATGCGGCATTAGCACATGCCATTTTAAAAATTCCTGATTCAACCTGATATTTAATAAACTTATCCTCCTCTTCAGGTTTTATCGGTTTAATACCCTCAATGAAATCTTCATAACTCATGCTTTGATGAAATGTACAGAAAGATACATTACCCTCATTAACTAATCTTTCATACCCCTTTTTTACCAAATTACGGTCACTACTTATTTCAAAATCAGGGTTTATTATTGAAATAGCTTTGTTTATTGAGTTGTATGTTTTTCCTGTTCCAGGAGGTCCAAATAGGATTTGATTTAAATTAGCTTCATTATTCATAGTATCATTTTTTGAATTGATAACAGTTGTATTAGTTACTTTAATAAACCACTCTTTCAATTTATTAATTTCATTGTTTTGATTTGGGTTTAATTGTAAGGCTTCATCAAGTATTGATAAAATAGTATTGTTCTCACTAAGATAATTAAAACCGATTTGCCCAATTCTTTTCCCATCTTCTAGGTAGCCCTTTTCTAATATGTTTTCTATTTTATTTTGCAAAACAAAACTCAATGGTTTTGAACCACACAAATTCATTTCATGCCCATTTCTTTGAGTATTGTTTAAAGAAGCATCACCATAAAAACCAACAATTTTTCCATCTGAATAAAAAATAAAAATACTGCTTCCTTCAATTTTGGGCTGATGAGTAAACTTGGCATAACCATATATTCTATCCTCTGTATTTCCTTCAGCATCATACGCAAAATTCCAGCTTTCTCCTGGAATGCCTCCGTCTCGAACCCATTGATGATTACTTTTATCCTTACTTTCTTCTTTCCAGTCTTTACTATTCCAACTAATGTTAACTAAAAGCTTATTTATAGATATCACATGTGGCTGAATGCTTTTGGTTCTATACAAATTTATGGTTGCCATAGCTTTTTCAAATTTAGAGTCTGAGAGGAAGAGATTAGCTATTCCACTTTTTATGGCCAAATTATTGAGTTGTGGATAAAAAGTATCTAAAAATTGATAAACGCTCGCAAAGCTTTCATTGGTGTCAGGTAAATACTTTTGAAATTTTTGGCCTCCTTTATCTACAAACCCACCAAATGTAGTTTTGATACTTTCATATAAAGACAATAACTGTTTGTTGGTCTCGCCTTTGTATACTAATTCAATATAACAACCAAATGAATTTTCTGTTTTTGGCCAAAAAACAAGCCCTAAACTCTTGGTCCTGTTTGCTCCACCACTTTTGTTTAGAAGCCCCACAAAAGCGTAATTTTGAGTTCCTTGAAACCAATAACCAGTTTTCATTCTTTCGTTTACATTTTGTCTAGGAACAAACTTAAAATTAGGGTTTTGGATTTGATACTCTAATAGTTTAGATAATATCTTTTCGTGAAATGTCATATTAATTAATTATTTGAAACAGAATTCTATCTGCTTTTACTTTTCTATTTATACTAGAGCAAGGAATTAATTTACCTTCTTCCATGTCTTTTAATAAATCTTCAATTCTTGTGAATACAAGACCTTCTTTAGTTAAATCATAAACAAAATATAAACGATAATTCTTTCGGTTCTGTAAATAAAACAGCCACTCTGTTTTTGTTAAGAAGAACTCTTTTTTGTCACTAGTAGTTCCTTTACATTCTATAAAATAGGTCACTCCTTTATCAATAATTTTAAAATCATAAGGTAAAAATGCTTCTGAAACTTCATTTAACCATTCTACTTTTTCCCAATTCTGTTTTAGAAAATGGGAGCGCAAATATCTTTCACAATTATAACCTATTATTCTGTTCAGTTCTTCATCTTCATTAGCTTCAAATTCATCTTCATCTCTTATTTTTTCTTTTCCTATAAAGCTAATTTGTTTTACAATACTATCCAGTTGAGAAGTTATCAATTGCAATGATTTGGTGTTTTCTTCAACTTGTTTTTTTAAATCAATTGGTTCAGTTTCCTTCTCAACAATTTTTTCAATATTGATTTCCTCATTAACTAACTCTTCAATAATATACTCTGTTTTTTCTTCAATGTTTTTTGAAATACTTTCATTTGTTGCAGGAGCAATATTTAATCTTTCTTTTAATTCATTACTAGTTATTGTAGTATTAAACTCAAATAGCATATCATTAAAAACAGCCTCATTGTAATTAATTGTATCTAAATTCACATAAAATCCGTTAGTCTTATCAGCTAAATTTTTAGACTTTCGTTGAGCCTCTTCATTTTGAGATATTCCGATAAAATAAATTTTACAATTTTTACTTCCTATAGTTTCTATTATTTTACTATCAAACTCTTTATTCTCACTATCATCACCATCACTCAATATTATAATATTAACTTTTTCGTTTTTTGAGCAATTAATTGTTGTACATGTTGCCCATGATAAAGGTGTTCCTGCCTCAACAGGAGTTTTTATTTCATTAATTGCCTTTGATACTATTTCATAATTAAAATCGCCTTTATAAACGCTTTTAAACTTTGGTAAATATTGTTTGTTGCCTGCTTTTAATTTAGGATTTCCAAAATCATTAAGAACTAATGGAGAACTAAAAGTTTCGATCTCAAAAGTATCTGCAAATGATAACTTTGGAATAATACTATTTATTAATACCTTTTTTACTAACTCTGTTCGTGTAGTTTCACCATCTGGTAAAAGATAATTTTTATCTACATTACCATCTTTGTCTTTGAATAGCCCCATACTTCCAGAAGCATCTATTAATATGTTAAAATGTATCATTTTTAATCATTTTTTGACCAATCCTCAAATTCAAATAATGGATCCCAATCTCTTCCATCTTCTTTTCTGTATGTTTTTTCTCTAATTTGTTTTTCAAATTCAACTTCTGGATTGAAATCTTCTAACATTAATGAGTCATAAATATTATGAATCATTCTATAATCAGTAAAGAATTTATTAGTTTTATTTTCCCATTGACTTCCAAAATCTGATTTCCAATTGTAAAATAGTAAGGCTTGTTCGGGATTTGATAATTGAGCTCTAAGAATTCTAATATACTTTCTCTTTTCTTCATAGGAAATAAGCTTTTCTTCTTGAACCGCTATGAATTTCACAATTTGAAATAAATGACGATAGAAATGAGCTAAAAAAGTAGCATAACCATCTAAATACCTACTACTACTATTAAATTTCACTTTGATATTATTTAAAAATCTAGTTTCACTAATTTTCTCTATTTGTTTTTGTTTCTTTTCATCATAAAAACTTCTTTTAATGCCATTTTCATCAGAATTAATACCAAAGAAAAAAACACTATAAGCTCTGTTTAACCAATATTCTTTATCTTTGTTAGGAAACGCCATTTTGGCTGCTTCATAACATTTTTCCAGTTCAATCAATATTTCTTCAAAAGCTTTTCTTCCTTTAATTTCGATATATTGGTCTTGAACTTTTTTGAATCTTTGTCTTAATCTGACCTTTCTTGCTATACTAATTTCATTTACATTTTCTTTATGCAATCTCAACATCTCAAAAAACTGACTTTCAAACTGCTGAATCTTAAACTGCTTCTGAACTTGTTTATTAGCCTCATACTGTGCGTAAAATGCTAATCCACCGACAATAATACCAAATAAGCCAAGTATAGGATTTAATGTGCCTCCTATTAGATCTCCAAGTGTGCCAGAGTATTGCTCAATTCCATCAATAATTATTGGATGACCAATTCTTTCATATACTGCGTTAAGGCTGTAAGATAGAAGCCAAAAGAGAATTAATGAAGAAAAGGCAATTACAAGTTTTAATTTATAGTCACTAACATTATCATGCAACACATTTTTCTTGATAATTAAAATTATCAAATACATGAAACTGGCAATAGTGAATATTACACTTCCGAGAGTTATATAAAACATAGGCTATTAACTAGCTATTCCACTTATAATCGTTTCCACAAAATCATAAATTTTTCCAATTATCCTTTCTGATACGCTTGCTCTTTCTTTTAAACTTGGGTGTTCATTCATCATGCCGATAATTTCATTCCGTAATGGCGTTTTCTCTCTAAAGAAATAAGTTCTGATTCAATTGTATTTACATTTTCTTCGATACTCAATTTTTTCTTTATTATAAATTTCTTTTACATACATTTTTGATTTAGTGTTTCACATTCCCAACCGCAATAATAACATCCTCATTAATATCACCATTGCGTTTTAAAATAATGTCTAAATAATCAGTTCCTAATTTTCTTTTTAAATCAATTATGTTGGTTATTAATTCATCATGAGGATTTTTCTTTTTTTCATTTACCGTAAGCTTTCTTAAAGTGTATTTAGGTAATGTTTTGTATTTATTGATGTCTTTTACCAAAGTATCAATAAACGAGACCAAATCTTGGTCAATTTCTTTACGTTTTTCTTTAAGCAAAGATTTTAAAGCATTTTTTGCTTTATTCTCCAATGCTAAATCAGACGAGCCTGATTTATATTTTGGTTTATACGCTTTAATTTCTTCATAAGATTTCCAAAATTCTTTAGTTAAAGGTTCTCGGTTATCTTCAAAAGAACATCTTACGTTCTGAATTAAGTCGGCAAAAGTCTCTTCTTTAGGCTTGTCGTTATCATATCTATGAATAATGGAGAACAAAGCCATGCCTTTTTTGCGTAGAATAACCGTATTGTTTTCAGTAAACAATTTTGCAGTTTTTGTTCGGTTAGGTAACTCTTTTATTTTCTCAATTACTTCTGGGTGATGAATCGTAATTGCATTAAAATCATTTCTAACGATAGTATTAATACTTAATTCATCGTCAACTTCTGGATTAGTATTGATTTTGGTAAAAAGTCCGCTTGCTGATGGTTCTTCGTCTATGTCAAATATTTTTGCATCTTCACCCAAAGCATTGTGAATTAAGAACATTTTTTGTTCTGCAATTTGTCTGCTTTTTACAATGTCAGCACCTTGCTCAGTTGGGAAGAAGTTGTAAATGTATAAGTTATCAAAAACTTTAGCACTCATCCTATTAATCCTTCCAACACGTTGAATAACTCGGGTTGGATTCCAAGGAATGTCATAATTGATAATTAACCCTGCTCGGTTTAAATTAAATCCTTCTGAAAGTTTATCGCTAGTTACTAATACATCGTAATCATCAACTTGGTCTTTGAATTTTGCGTTGAAGTTGGCATCTAAATCATAAGCAAATTTCTTTGTGATTCCACCATCACAAAAAACCACTCGACTTCCTAATTCGTGAGTAAAGTATTTCTCTAAATGTCTAACAGTGTCAGTATATTCAGTAAATAAAATCACTTTACGTTTAGGAACACTTTTATCAGCTAAAACTTCTTTTATTTTACTTAAAACTTCTACTCGTTTTGGGTCTTCTGCAACAATGTTTAATTGTGTAATCTGCTTTTTGATGACTTCAAATAAAGCAATATCGGTGTCGATGTGTGCTAAAAAATCATCTCTAAACACAAATTTATCTACATCATAAATTTTAGTGTGCTTTGGAGTAGTTTTATTCTTAACATTTTCCTCAAAATTTTTTAAAGCTTTTTCAATAGCCTCCATTGTAAAATCATCTGCGCCATCTTCATCGTTGTAAATTTGTTCTATAACTTTTCTATCTAAAACATATTTGCCTGATTTCTCAACAAAGGATTTAACCATTTTGTTGGTTCGCAAAAAGCGTTCAATACTTTTTTCAAACGCACCAAAAGAACTTTCAAAACGTTTCACTAGCAAACGTCTCATAAAGTCATATAAGTTCTGTTGTTGTTGGAAAACTCTATTATCTTCTTCGTTTAGTTTGTCTTCTTCTTTTGGTGGATGTTCATATTCAAAAGGTTTGTAAATTGCACCTTTAAACAAACCATCTTCGCAAAAATATTCCTCTATAATTCGGTCGTAGAATTTAGATTGTTTTTCAGTTAAACCATAAAACAACTCAACCGGATCTTCTACATTAGATAAATTTTGAATCTCTTTTATATATTCAAAATCGGTTTTTAAATCCAGTCGATTTCTTCTGATTAAAACTGGTGTAATAACATTTTTAATATCGTTAGCCATTTGACTAACATTTGCTTTTACTATGTTAATGTCTATTGGTAAATGTAAACCAAACATTTTTTCATATGTTCGCTCCGCAGCTCTACGCTTGTCAGGTTTATTGGAATTATAGTTTTTGAGTATGTTAGACAAATTCTTAAAACGATAACTATACGAATTAAAACGTCCTTCTAAATCGGGTTCGATTGTTATTCCTGATAATCCTGGAACTATAAATAATTTCAACAAAGAGAAAATATCAGCTGGTGAATTGTTGAATGGAGTGGCCGTAAGCAAAATCACTTTTTTGCCTCTACAAATATTGGTTAATGCTTCATAAGCAGAAGTGTCTTGATTTCTAAAACGGTGTGCCTCATCCACAATTATAACTTCATATTCCAAATTATTATTTTGAATACTTTCTGCAACAGCTTCTACATTACCCGAACTTTCAATATCCCAATTGTAGAGTTTGAATTTGTTCCAGTATTCCCACCAACCGGTATTGTCTTTTTTACTTCCAATCAATCCTGGAGGACATAGTATTAAGCCACGTTTGCCCAATTGATTTACTATTAGCGAAGCAATAACCGATTTACCTAAACCAACCACATCAGCAACAATAACTCCATTGTAAGTATCAATTACATTCAAAGCTTGGTTTACGGCATCCAATTGATAAGCAAATTTTTCAAATCCATTTTCTTCTAAAAGGCGGTCAATGGAATTGTTTATTTTTTTGCTTTCTTGTAAATCAATATATGTTTTTAGGATTAACGCATAAGCTTCATAAGGCGTTATCAACGAAGATTGTGTTTTGTTTTTAAGAAAATCTATTATGATGGTTTTACCATTATCGGCTTCGGTAATGGGTACGGCAAGATTCCATAATTCATCAAAATAGATTTCGGCATTTTCAAAACCATAGTCTTTTATTTCAACATTAAATTCCTCTTGTCCATGCAAACCTGCTTTGGTAAGGTTGCTACTACCTGTTATGAATTCGCCTTTTACATTAAACACATCTTGGTAATGTTCACCAAGTTTGAATAAATATAATTTAGCGTGATTCGGATTCAAAGTTTTACGAATGACTAATCTACCTTTCTCTAACAAATCAATAAAAAAAGTGATTTGATTAAAAAATTCTTCATTATCCATTTCGGCATTGTTGATTGCGAAATCAAGTGATTTTATAAATTGGGTAAAATGTTCTTCATTGCTTAACGATTCATCTTGTAAACCTATTTCTACAATAGAAGACAAGTATTTATCTACTTGTAACCCAACTAATATTTTTATGGTAACGTCTTCATTTTTTTCTAGTTTTTTATAGATTTCTTGCCAACCCGAAAAATAGAAAAAACCAACCAAGAATTTTAATTCCTGACTGGCACTGATTAGTTTTTCTAATCGTTTTTTTAAGCTGATGCCTTCTTGGCTATTGGTAATAAAATTATGGCTCATATTTAATTTAACGATTTTGCTTTACTTATTCTATTCCATACCAATTGACAAACGGCTCTATAAACTTCCTTTCGTTCTTCATTTGTTAAATCCAATGTGTCAAAAACTATATTGTCTATAGCTTTTCTATCTGGTAAAGGATTTGGTTCTTGTTCAGAAATTAATATTTCAGAATAAGGGTCAATACCACATTCTACAAAAATTGATTTTTGTTCTCTAGTATCAAAATCATTTTTATTTAATTTCAATTCAAATTTATTCGGGTCAATTAATCTTATGTTTTCAGCTTCATAAACTTTAAAGTCTAAAGCACCTTCTCCAAGATTTCCTCTTCCAAACAATTCAAGAAACAATACTGATAATGTTGTATTTAGATAATCACCTAAATTTTCAATTTCACTTTTGATTTCATATAAACGTGCATCAGCTAACGAAATTTCCTTTGTTTTGAAAAACTTAAAAACATCATTAAAGGTCATTTGAACAAATAATTTTGCTCCAAAATCATTTGGTAACGAATACCATTGTTTTCTTGATTTAACACTACTGATATTATTAAAGCCTATAATTTTTCTCCCAATTTCAGTACCTTGTTTTACTATTACTTCATGATTTTCTCCCCATTCAATATATTTCAAAGCATTCGTGTTTTTAAGTTCATCTTTTGCTTTGTGACACCAAAATCCAAGAAATGAAAAATTTTCCATTAATATAGATTTACTATCTCTGGGACTCTTAAAAATGGGTTTTAAAAATTCTTTTTCAATTTTCAAACTTTCAGCTTGAGCACTTGTTAAATAGAAAAATTCATTGCAACCCGTTTTAATTCCAAATTTAACTTCAGCAATATCTTTAAGTTTTACCAATTTTTCTTTCCCTTTTTCAATAATAGTGAAGAAAATATCAGGAGCTTTTAAATATTTCCCACCCCATTTATCACCAATGTACTTGCCTTGTTTTAATTTTTTTTGAGTTTCATTTTCGTATTCATTTCCTTCTTCAAGTAATTCGTTGTTGTTTAGTTGATAGCATCTAAAATCGTTATTTACTTCAACTGTTTTGTTCTGATTGTCAATTGATAATATATTTTCTGCAATAAGTACTTCGTCAAATGATTTTTTGAACATTACAAATTTTGCAATTACATCATTTAATTTATTTATAGATTTCGGAGCATCTAATACAGATATTATAGTATTAATATCTGCATTTGAAAAACTACGTTGTGATTGATTATCTATGATATAATGAATTTTACAATTTTTGATTAAAAATTCTTGCATCCAAGCTCCATAATCAACATCCAACCAAGAATTTGAACATATAAAAGTTTGAATTCCTTCTTTGTTTAACAACTTCAAACTTTTTAAATAAAAGAAAGTAAACAAATCAGATTTGCCATTTATTTTATAAACTAGTTTATTGCCTTTATAAAAATATTTGGGATAGTTTTCGTATATTGATTGAACTAATATTTCTTTATAATCTTTCGCGTTAGGAACATATTTTAATGGATCAGCAATATCTTCTTGTCTCAAATAGGGAGGATTACCAATGATAATATCAAAACCACCTTTATCATAAAAAACCTCTGAAAATTCAATATTCCAAATTAAAGGGTGTTCTTCTTTAAGCGATTTTTTTTCTTCTCTTAAATTATCTATTTCTTCTTCTAGTTGTTCTATTTCATTTTCATATAAACTTAGTTTACCTTGTTTTGGTTTTGTTTCTCCAAATAATGATTGTTGATTATCTAAGTCTAATGAAGTCTGATTGTATTTTTTAATTTGAATTAACTTTTCTTCAATTTGGTCATTTAATATTTCAACAAATATTTGATTCTCTTTGGCTCTTACAATGCTATAATCTTTCACTTGATTGTAAAAAAAATCATTTTTTAATTTCTTTAATTCAGTTATTTTTTTCTTAATATTTTGAGAAACATTCGCTTGTGAATCAATAGGAAAAGATTTGGTTCCAATACGTTGTACTAACGCATCACCTCGTCTAATTTTAAAACTTAAATTAGGTAACAATGGTTTGGTAGAAGTTATAAACTCTTGTTCACGGTCTTTCGGAATATCTACAAAAAGCGAAAGCCATAATCGTAATTGATTTATCCAAACTGCCCATTGTTTAACTTCAACACCATAAAGTGAACTAGCAATAATTGCTTTTTTGCGTTCAAATGATCTTTCATTTTTAAATTCTTCGGGACAATTATTTCTACTTTGTAAATTACCTAAAATATCATTTAGAACTTGTAGCATTCCAACAGGAAATGCACCAGAACCGGATGCTGGGTCACAAATGCTAACAGATTTTAATTTTTCAATTAATGTTTTAATTTCGATTGCTGAAAAATCACCTTGCTTTTGATTTTCTTTATCATCTTTGGAAGTTCCTTTATTTCTGAAAAGCAAATTAGTTAAATCAGTTTTATTAATTTCAGTTACCTTTTCAAGCCATTTCAATAATGAAATGCGGCACATGAAATCAACTTCTGTTCTTGGGGTATAAACTGCTCCATCTTCTTTGTTTACTAGTTTTTCAAAGATAATACCCAAAAATTCAGGGTTTAACTCTAAATCTTCATCTAATGGGCTACTTTCTTCAACTGTAAAATTATAGGCAAAAAGGAAATCAAAAAAGGTATTTATAGTTTCATCACTTAAATTTATTCCAAGTGTATCAATTCCTTGCTTTTCTTTAAAAAGCTCACCATTTAAATAAGGTGTTAATTGAAGTACTTCTTCTAATTCTTTTGAAAATTCATTGTTTTTGTATGCAACTTTATGCCCATAAGCAGAATTTAAAGATTCAAACAAAAAAGGTTTATACCATCTATTATAAAACTTATTTTTTTTATACGATTTAGTTTTGTACTCATTCCAGAAATCTAAAACAAAACTCTCTTTTTTTCCTATCCAACCTTTCTTTTGAACAAATCCAATAAATATTGTTCTAATTATAAAAAGTAAAGCAAAATCTTGTCTCGTATTCAAATCAATTGAATTATCAATACTATCAACTATTGCATTAAATTTAGGTGTGAATTCATTGTAGAAAGTATTTGAAACTTCTTCAAGAGAAAAAATCTTTTCTAATTGTTTTATCTTTTTGATTGGAGATTCAGTAGTATATTCTTTAAATTGATTAATAAAAGTTTTATTGCTTTTATCTTTCGTTACATAAAAAGATTGTCTTTTATAATTACTATAATTAACTCTATTTAATTTTTCAGTTTTATAAATTCGAGATATTAAACTAATTCTAAAACTTCCATTATCATCATAGAATACAAAAATAGAATAATCAGCATTTTCATTTTTTAAAATTCTTTTTGCAATTTCGTATTGATTCTTTTTACCGCTCATTTCTGTTAATGGGTCGTTGGTTTTAGAAGCAATAAAAACTATTTCGTCATTTTCTATAGTAGCTTCACCAATCTTTGTAATGCTTTCATATTTATCAAAAGTATCATCGTTGAATAAGTAGTCAAAATCGTCATCAACTTGCTTAAAAGAACTTATTTTACTTCTAAAAAAGGCTTGTAAATTTTGAGTTGAAAAGCTATTTATAAGGATTTCCAGTTCTGTCATTGTGTTTTATTATTATAATTCAAACTTATTAAATATTACCGACATAGCCAATTTATTCCATAAGTATTTACACCACCTTTATACAAAAATAGTAATAAAAAAAGATAACGATTTACGGTTTCCCATAAAAAACATATTTAGACACATAAAAAAAGTCAAAGAGTAAGGAGTTTTATAAAGGTTTTGTTCGTACTTTGTTCGTACTTTGTTCGCAAAAAAGCAGTTTTTGTGGAACAGTTGCGAAGAAGACCCGAACAAAGTACGAACAAAACCCTCTGGAATTACAATTGCGACACAGCAATTTCTAGAGTTCGAAAAGTAGAATTTTTTCATTACCGCAATAACTGCCAAAAGCCTATATTGGAAAATAAGAAATGCTTTAAAAAAAAGAAAGTCGCCTTGATAGAGCGACTTTTTTTGTTATAGACCCGACAGGTTTTTAAAACCTGTCAGGGCTATGATATAAGTTTTTAAGAGGTTGTCGACACTTCACTATTAGGATTGGGACCCATAAATGTGATGGTTAGAGAAAGTGTGGAATGTTGAGAGCTTTTTCATAGATAGTAGTCCTTTACAAGGACTACTCTTTTCTATTTTGGACCGCATTGACCACCGCCACTTCCTGTACAATAACAACAACCACCGCCACCCCCATTTGGTCCAGTAATATAGCCATATTTTTGTCCTGCAGGAATATATATCCATTCGCCCGCTTCTAGTGTTATCTCACCATTTGGAAGACCTGTAAATATATATTGACCAAACATAACGGTTCTTAAAAAACCTTTTGTGTGAGAATGCTCCTTTACAACGACTTTGGGCTTGCTATATATCATAGCAAAAACACTTCCTTCTAAAAAAGTAAATGGTAATATGTATTTACTAATAGTTTCATCTGATGGCATTTTAGAAGAAAACTGAGGGTCAATCAACCCCAATTCTCCAAGTTTTTTTGAATCAAATTTTTCTTTCAGTTTGTCAAAATCTTTTGAAGTCAAAACGTTGTCTTGAGTAAAACCATTTTCTTTGCAATACTTACAAAATTCAAGACTATCAGTAACAGAGTTTTCAAATTGTTTATTTTCCATTTTTATAAATATAGTATGCCTACTTTTTAATACAGTGTTCAGCTTGTCTGTTTATCATTATAATAATAGCACTAGTTTATTTTTTAAAACTCAATGAAAGCATCCAAAATTCTTGCTTATCCAATCCAGCTATAGGATCTTCTCCTTTATTGTATGAAAATCCTATGTAAAAATTATCATCACGTATAGGATAAAGTTTTGCTTCACCTTTAAAAAAGTAACGGTAGTTTGGAGTGTCTTTATAACTGTCTGAAAGAATGTTTCGGCCTTCATAGTTAACCATCAATTCAAGCCCTTTTTTCCACAACATTTTAGGTAAGGTTTTAATAATTTTTGTAGGTGCTATAGGCGGTTCAACATTGACACCATTAGCATCAACTATTGTAGTTATAGTGGTTTCTTTTATAACAGTTTTTTTTCTAAGAACAATATTGCCACCAATGTTAAAATAACTTCTAAGTGTATTGCCAGTTTCAAGAGGAGCTGTTTTGTTAAAATCATTTTGATATTCTAATCCTACTTTTGGGTTAAATTGATAGGCAAAGATACTATTGGTTAATCCGTAACTTCCAAGTTTAATATTTCCTTGTTTATTACTAAGTAAGTGAAAGTATGTTAACGCCAAAAGGGATTGGGTTTTTTTTGCATTATCGTTGAGGTATTCAAGTGAGGTGTCATTAAGCCAACTAAAGTTAGCATTTATGACATAAAGAGAAGTGTAGGTGAGTCCGAATTTGTAATTTTCCTGTTCTTTGTCAAGTTGGTTATTTTTATTATAGACAAAAAAGGTAGTTAAATCGTGGTTACTTTTTTCACCCAAATTTGCAAACGTATATCCTATACCAGCATTTATTTTAAAGATTTCATCTAAATCTTTAGGAGAAGTAATTGATAACAAAGCCGCTTTGTCATCATCAGAAGTATTACTTTCGAAGGCCTTTCGAATACTTAAGTTCTCCCAAAATGGATTTGTTATAAGCTCTGTTTCAACGGTTATTGTTTTGGTTGTTTGACCAAGCATGTTTAGACAAACTAGAAACAATAAAAGTAGAAAGAATGTTTTTAATGCTTTCATAGGTTTATAGTTTTTTAGTTACTAAGATTATACAGTCCGAAACTGTTTTGCAATTGCTCATTTCAGCCATAGTTATTCTTTTAGTTTTGTCAGGTATTAATTCGTTTAGTTTAATAGCTAGCATTATGTATTCGTTTGAATTGTACAGTAAGTTGGCTTTGAGATTCATACTGTTTGGGAGTTCACTTGGATCACTACTGTAATTCCCTTTTACATTAAGTATAGCTCTTTTAACTTTTGTGTCAATATTTGCATCTTTTAAATCAAAAAAAGATAATGTTGTAAGTTGTTTAGACATTATTTTTCTAACCTCTTTGTTGTATTCTTCTTGTAACAACCTAATCTCTTTATTATATTTTTTTTCAGGGGTGTCATTGTGTTTGTATTCTTTAATGAATTGATCAAAAGGTAGTGGAGTGTCAAATTCAATCAAATTGTTCTCTAAGTATTTCTTTATCTCCTTTTCGATCTTTTCACAACTTATAAGAAAAGGTTTTTTTACTATATCAATTTCAATTTCATCTCCTTGAATGCTGTATTTAGCTTCAAAAAATCCAATAGGAGTCCCTACTTTAAAATGGCCTTCCAAAGTGTTTCCGTCAAATTCTCCATTATATAATTCAATGGCATTTTTTAGTTTTTGTATTGCCTCATCTTTTGGATGTGGATAATCAATAATAATTTTGCAACTCATGATTTTATGTTTTTAATTATTTTTATTCAACTGGACAAAGTTGTGTGTATCCCAAATTAAGAATATATCGCACCAATTTTTTTACGAGGTAACCAATGAAAATCCCACCTGGAATAAAAGAAACAACAAATTCTACTATCTTGTCAATAATTTCTGAAGCAGTTGAAGTTGCCGAAAGAAAACCACAAAGAAAAGTTCTTAATTTTTGCCATAAGTTGGACCCAGCCAATGCGATTGAAAAATTATCATTTCTTGCAAGTTTAAGAGATTCTAAATTTGAATAATAAAGAGATGCTGTCGCTTCGCTCGCTTCCGAGTACATTTGAGCCAAAGCATCTTTAACTTCGTCTAAAGTTGGAACAGATTCGGTTTCAATACCATTAAGTAATTCGCTTTTTAAGATGTTGTAGTCTAGTGGTTCAAGTTGTAAGTTTTGTAAATACATAATATTTTATATTTAATATTTTTGCCTACTCTATAATTCTCTTTTCGGCTTTCGAGATTTATTTTGCTGTTGAAACTTTATTTACAGCATATGGAATTACACCCAAGCCTAATGCTAAAAGAACATTTGATAAATGGCTAAGATCTATCGTTTTGCATCCGTTAAAATAGTTGTACATCCAAAATGAGCACAAAGAAGAGGCTATTCCTATAGATACCATACCAGAAATAAATGCAATTAAACGACTTGTGCTTTTAGGTTGAATGGTACGAGGAACAAATGGCGCCTTCTGTTCAGTAGTTTCCTGAGGGACAACAGTAGCATCTTGAACACCTGTTGAAGCTGCTTTTGGTTTTTCCGCAATTGCTGGATTGTCTTCAGAAACTTCAATGGTTATGTTCTCTTTAAGAGCATCACCAATTTTATACCCCTCTTTATTTAATTTCCAGAAAATTATAATAATGATAAGCGCAAAAAAAAGAATGGGTGTAAAAGCCAGCCATTGCTCTTGTGTATTTATGTTACAATTTTCGCAAGGCAACTCATTGTTTTTTGTTTGTTGATTAGTTTCTGCAAACACTTGTGATACTATTGTAAACATAAGTAATATAGAGAAGAAATTTTTCATAATAAATAGTTTCAAATTGTACTATCCAAAACTACTATAACCTCGATTCTCATAACTTATGGATACCACTAAAACGAAATAGGTTTTCCCCTAATTTGTTGAAATAGTTATGTATATGGTTTTTGTGAAGAAATTTCCTTAATTTTAGCGAGTAAATTAGGAAATAGGGAAAACACTATTTAAAATAGGGGTTTACCTATTGAAAGAAATAAGTTGAATTTGAAAATTTGTCAAAAATTAATAACCTTAAAAAAAATAAATGTTATGAATAAAATGGTTCAAATTAATGAGAGTTTTTTGTGCGAAACTTTAGCATTGTTGTTTTCAAGACTGAGTCCAGGGGATCAGTATGATTGGTTACAAAAAAATGGAAATTTTCTTTGCTCGCTTGAGCTAGATGAATGTATTATTACTATGCATAGAGTAACTAATAATACTGATTTTGAGAGAATCATAAATGATTTTTGGACACCAAATAACATAATGACTAAAGAAGTTGACGTTAATACTATTTTGCAAAGAATTGGCGATACCTGTTATGAAAACCATTTGGAGTTATCTTTCAGTAACGATAAAGATAATATGGATTTGACACTTTTAATGGCACCTTTTAGGACTAAAGTTCCATTAAAATCCTATTATTCAGCCCCGTTATTTCGAGCGATTATAAATAAATATGAAATGAGTGCCAGAGATACCTTTATTTTTACAAAAGCCAAAAGGGGAAATGATACATTCATTGTATTCAATGTAAAGGTAAATGGTAATATTATTGATTTGAATGTAAACATAACAGATAATCCAACTTTTTTACCTAAGGCAGAAAGTTTGATTTAAAATATTTTTTTGTAAACTCAATATATTTATATACATTTAATATGTTTTAGATATAAATCAACTTGACTTTACTTATAAAAATATACATTTTACTTACTTTCTTTTTTGGATTGTTTTTTCTTGATAGGAACGATAAAAAGAATAGACTACTCATGTTAATACTTTTTGTTAGCTTCTTTACCGAAATATTGAATTGGTTCTTTTTGCAAAGAAATTACCCAATTCAACTAACTGTAAATTGTTGGATGTTTTGCCATACCATATTATGGTTTTTATTGTTTTATTTAATTAACCCTAGCAGAAAAATTGATGCAATTGTTATAACAAGTTTTGTTATTTATGCAATTATTAATTTAATTGAATACGAAGGTTTCTTTAATTTAAATTATGCCACTTTTTTATTTGGGGCATTAACTTATATAATTATTTTTCTAATAGATAGTTTCCTGAAGTTAAAAAATGAGCGTTTAAGTTATTTTAATTCTAATGAATTCTTATTGCTTAGTTCACCAATATTATTTTTTTTAGGAACTAGTTTAATGTTTGGGTTTAGAGAAAGAACAATTACTAGAGTATTGATTGTTGGTGAAACAACTTTATATCAAATGGTTATTTACTTTGTAAATTTTGTGTATTATACAATTATAAACATTTATATATTTAAAAATATTGGACTTAAATACAAATAAAGAAATAGCTTTCGGAATTATTATAGGTTTGGTTTTTGTTAGTCTAGTGATGTTTTTTTGCATATTATTAATCAAACTCTACATCAACAAAGTCAAAACCTACACCCAACAATTGTATCAAAAAGACATTGATTTCCAAAAATCCCTAAACCAAACCATTCTCGAAACCCAAGAACAAGTACTCAACAACATCTCCCAAGACCTACACGACGACGCAGGACAACAACTAACCTACATCAACTTTCAACTAGAAAACCTAAAACTAGACTCTGCCGAACTCAATACATTGTTAGAACCACTATCACAATCAGTCGGTAATTTATCTAACTCTATTCGAAACATCAGTCATTCACTCAACAACCAACTACTAGTACAACAAGATTTGGTCAAAGCCATCACCACCGAAGTAGAACGCTTACAAAAGAACCCTAAAATAAAAATTATTCTAACCCAAGAAGAATCCGCCAAAAAAGAATTCACCGCCAACGAAAAAATAGTCATCTACCGCATCTTTCAGGAAATCATCAACAACACACTCAAACACGCCAAAGCCAAACAAATTACAATAACCATTGCCACAACGCCCAGTTTTACCATGACCATACAAGACAATGGCAAAGGATTTGACCCAAAACGACTATACAACAAACAATCGCTTGGAATACAAAACATGTCCAGCAGAGCCACAATAATCAACTACCAACTAGCAATCCATTCCGAAATAGGAGTAGGCACCACCATAACACTTTCTGAAAACCAATAAAGCATGGAAAAAACAACCATCTGCATCATAGACGATCACGCCATAGTACGCCACGGACTAAAAGAGTTACTAGAAAAAATAAGCAACTATCAAGTCATTCATGAATTCGATAACGGAGAAGATTTCCTAGAAGCATTACCATTACAACCCCAACCCGACATGTACATACTAGACTACTCCATGCCCAATATGAACGGTATACAAGTCCTACAAGCCCTAGAAGAAAAACAACAAGAATGCAAAGTGTTACTACTAACCCAACACTTCGACGAACAAATAATAAACGAAGCCTACCACCACGGCGCAAGAGGATTTTTGCACAAAAACTGCACCGCCCACGACCTAAAATTTGCCATAGACAACATAGTAAAAATAGGCTACAACAACGTAACCGAAATACTAAAAAGAATACGAAACCACCAAATAGATCCCGCCAAAACCAAAGAAGAAATCACCCTTTCCCAAAGAGAATTGCACTTTCTAAAACTAGTCTGCGACGAAAGAGAACTCACCTACGATCAAATGGCAGACATAATGAACCTATCTGTAAAATCAATAGAGAGTTACCGAGCCGCACTATTCGAAAGATACAATATAAAATCAAAAGTAGGACTCGTATTATTCTCCTTCAAACACAAACTAACAGAGCCTTTTTTGTAAAGTAAGAGAAAAAGAGACGAAGTACCGATAGTATAAAATAAAAATATCGTGTGCCTAAGACATATAAATCTAAGTATCTTAAAAAAACGAAATCATCAACTCACCATCACCGTCACTTCGAGTGTTTTATAAAATGCGACAGCTTTTTATAAAATGTATCGAGAACATAGAAGCAATAA
>CAZLEU010000002.1:0-83993 GCA_964558625.1 uncultured Flavobacterium sp. | reverse complement strand
AAGAGGATGATTTTGTAAAATTATTTCAAGTTTCAATTCAGTTTGGTGCTATTTTAGCAGTGGTTGTTTTGTATTGGAAAAAGTTTTTTGACTTTTCTAAAATTAACTTCTATATCAAATTGGCATGTGCTGTAATTCCGGCATTGGTTTTAGGGAAAATATTTGATGATAAAATCGATGCAATTCTTGGAAATCCAATTCCTATTGCAATTGTGTTGATTCTTGGCGGGATTGTTTTGTTGTTTATTGACGGAAGATTTCGCAATCCAACGGTTGCAAATGAGGAAGATATTACAATAAAAAAAGCGGTAACTATTGGTTTTTGGCAATGTTTGGCCATGATGCCAGGAACAAGTCGTTCGGCTGCTTCTATAATTGGTGGAATGCAACAAGGTTTGACTCGCGAAACTGCAGCAGAATTCTCTTTTTTCTTGGCTGTTCCAACTATGTTGGCGGTTACAACCTATTCGTTATTTTTGAAAACGTATGAAGTTTCTCAGCTAAAAGGCTACGAACTTTTGACGCAATCAAATGATAATTTGAAACTCTTTTTTATTGGAAATATTGTCGCTTTTATTGTTGCGGTTATAGCCATAAAATTCTTTATCGGAATTATTAAAAAATATGGTTTTAAACCTTGGGGTTATTACCGAATTGTAGCTGGAATTATTCTTTTGGCTTATTTTTCTTTAAACAAATAAAATTTGAAAACACCCGAAGATTTTTTAGAAGGTCAAGTTATTTTGATAGATAAACCGCTAACATGGAGTTCATTTCAGGCGGTGAATAAATTGAAATATATTCTGAAAAGAAAATTTGATTTACCCAAAAAATTCAAAATTGGTCATGCAGGAACTCTTGATCCATTAGCAACTGGTTTACTGATAATTTGCACAGGAAAATTTACTAAAAAAATTGCCGAAATTCAGGCACAAGCCAAAGAATATACTGGAACAATAACTATTGGAGCTACAACACCAAGTTATGATTTGGAAACCGAAGTAAATGCAACTTTTCCAACAGAACACATTACTGAGTCGTTAATTCTAGAGACAACCAAACAATTTATTGGTGAAATTGACCAAAAACCACCTGTTTTTTCTGCTATAAAAAAAGACGGAAAACGATTGTATGAACATGCTCGCGCTGGTGAGGAAATCGAAGTAGCTTCAAGAAAAACGACTATTTACGAATTTGAAATCACGAGAATAGCTTTGCCCGAAATTGATTTTAGAGTCAAATGTAGCAAAGGAACTTATATTCGATCATTGGCTTACGATTTTGGAAATGCGTTAAATTCTGGCGGACATTTAACCGTTCTTCGCCGAACAAAAATTGGAGATTATTCGGTTACAAATGGTGTTTTACCAGAAGAATTTGAAAAGAATTTGGAATAAACTACTTCATCAACTCCACAATTTCCTTTTGAGTTGAAATCCCTTTATCTTGCAAATACCATTTTTGTAATGCTATTTTTGCTGTTTCATCCACAACTCCATGTTTGGCTTTGTAGTCTAAAATAAGTTGTTTTGCTCCAATTGGTCTTGGTCCAAAATCTGCAATAACATTGTTACTTTCTTTATCAATAATAATCAGTTTTGGAATTGATTTTGTGCCGTTTGTCAAAAATTTATCCATCAGCTCTTTATTGTCATCCCTCAAAACAATTCTCAAACTTATTTTATTAGATGCAGTAGCCATTTTATTGATAACAGGAAGAATTTGAGCTGCATCACCACACCAACTTTCGGCAATTACTATCCAAGTATATTCTTTTTTTAAATTTTCAAAAAATAATTTAGTTGCATCTGTAAGTTGTACTGTTTTATCTAACCGATGCATTCTTGCTTCGTTCAATTTGGTAAAAACAATATAATCTTCCGACTGAGTTTCTCCTGTTGTTTTGCCTTCATTAGCAAATATTGCTACTAGATCCCTATACTCTGTATATGAAAAGCTATTGTTTAATGCCTTTTTTATTGCTAATTCCATTTTATCTATGATTGTAAAAGCAAAATTACAAAAGCAAAATACAACACTTGGTAAGAAATGTTACACAACATGATTTTTGATAAAAAAAAATAAAAAACTAATGATTATATTTGCATCACAAAATCGAATAACACAACTATGAAATACAAAAGAATCCTTCTAAAATTAAGTGGTGAAGCATTAATGGGTGAAAGACAATATGGAATTGACCCAAAAATTTTGGCAGAATATGCCGATGAAATTAAGCAAATTCATGACAAAGGTGTAGAAATTGCAATTGTAATTGGTGGTGGAAATATTTTTAGAGGTGTAGCTGGTGCAAGTAACGGAATGGACAGAGTACAAGGCGACTATATGGGAATGCTTGCAACTGTTATAAACGGAATGGCTCTTCAAGGGGCTTTGGAAGATAAAGGAATGTTGACGCGTTTACAAACAGCTTTAAAAATTGAAGCAATTGCAGAACCTTATATCAAAAGAAGAGCGGTTCGTCATTTGGAAAAAGGACGAATTGTTATTTTTGGAGCTGGAACAGGAAACCCTTACTTTACAACTGATACAGCAGCGGTTTTACGTGGTGTAGAAGTTCACGCAGATGTAATCCTGAAAGGAACAAGAGTTGATGGTGTATACACAGCCGATCCAGAAAAAGATAAATCGGCCGTAAAATTCGACTACATTTCATTTGAAGATGTGTTGAAAAAAGGATTAAATGTAATGGACACAACCGCTTTTACATTAAGCCAAGAAAATAAGTTGCCAATTGTAGTTTTTGATATGAACAAAAGAGGAAATCTATTGAAAATATGCGAAGGCGAAAACGTTGGAACAATAGTTAATATTTAGTAAACAGTCTCAGTTTACAGTCTCAGTTTTTAAATACTGGAAACTGCGACTGCGATTGATAAACTTTAAAATAACATGGAAGATATAGAATTTATTTTAGACAGTACAAAAGAAGCCATGAATGGCTCAGTAGCGCATTTAGAAAAATCATTTTTAAATATTCGTGCAGGAAAAGCTTCACCTCAAATGTTAGGAAGTGTTTTTGTTGATTATTATGGTTCACAAACACCACTTTCGCAAATTGCTAATATCAATGTTCCAGATGCGAGAACATTGACGATTCAGCCATACGAAAAAAGCATGATGACACCAATTGAAAAAGCAATTATGGTGGCTAATCTTGGTTTTAACCCTATGAATAATGGTGATGTAATCATTATTAGCGTTCCTCCTCTAACAGAAGAGCGTCGTCGCGATTTGGTAAAACAAGCCAAACACGAAGCAGAAGAAGCAAAAATTGGTGTTCGTAATCACCGCAAAGAAGCCAATACTGATATCAAAAAATTAGAAAAAGAAGGTGTTTCTGAAGATGCTTGCAAAACAGCAGAAGAAACAGTTCAAAAAATGACAGACAATTTTATTAAAAAAATTGAAGAGCATTTGGTTACCAAAGAAGCCGAAATTATGAAGGTGTAAATTATCTTACGTTAAAACTATATTAAAAATCCGTTTCTTCAACTAAATATTGATGAGACGGATTTTTTTATTCTTACATTTGAAAAAACTTTTTTTGATGCGAAATCTGCTTTTAGCCTTTTTCTTATTGATTTATTCGACACTACAATCACAAGAATTATTACAGGGTCAAGTTATTGATATAGAAACAACTGTGCCAATTTCTTTTGCCAAAATAACCTATAATAACAAAACCATTTTGTCCGATTGGGAAGGACGATTTACATTAGAAATTTTTCATAATAAAAAACCAATCGTTGTTACATATAAAGGTTATTATGATAAAAAACACTATCTATCGCCCGATGAGAAGTTTTTATTAATAAGAATGGCTACCAATTATTCTGTAAAAGAAGAACTTCTATCGGAGGACAAATCGAATGGAATAATTAGAAAATTGGTCGAAAATAGATATAAAAACCAACCCGAAAAAGCGTTTAAAAGTTTTCAATATAAAAACTATGAGTCGATTTTGGTTTCGGCAAATCCAGATTCTATTTCGAGTAAGATTGATACTATTTCAAAGAGAAATCTTTTTGGTCAAAGAAAAATTAAGCTTGATTCTACTAATTACAAATTCAAAAAGATTCTAAAAAAACAACATATCTATCAAACAGAAAAGGTAAATCAAATTCAGTTTGACGGAAAAACAACAAAAGAAACTGTTATTGCAAGTAGAATGGCTGGTTTTAAAAAACCAATTTATGAATACTTAGGCTTAAATTTGGTTTCATATTCACTTTATGAAAATCAAATCGAGATTTTGGAAAACGCCGTAAAAAATCCGCTGTCTAATTCTGGGAGAAGATTATATTATTACAGGATTGTAGATACTGTGACTGTTGATAAAAGACCAGTTTACCGTGTCTATTTTCAGCCAAAAAAACTCACAACTAACCGATTACGCGGACTTGTGTATGTTGATGCAGAAAATTACGGTATTGCCAAAGCATTTTTTAGGATTTATGGTGTTGTAAACATAAACGCAACATATAATTATACTTATTTAAAAGATCAAAAAATATGGTTTCCAAAAAGAAGAAGTTTTAATGTTGTAAAAGGCAATAATTCACGAGATTTAAATATTCTTGGCGGAACTATAAAGTTTAATTCAAGCTTAGAAGGATTAAATCAAGATGCTTCTGATAGAATCTTTATGAAATTAGAATCAACTCCATATGACATTGAAATTAATAAAAATACAGTTATCAAACACCCTAAAATAAAAATTGATGTTCCAGAATCGGGTATGTCAAAACCAAAAGAATTCTGGAAAACATTTCAAAAAGACACATTAGATTTAAGAAAAATTCCAACCTACACGAGTTTGGATAGTCTTTCTGAGGCAGAAAAAATAGAGCATAGACTACTTCTTGGTAGAAAAATAATCAATGGCTACTTTCCTGTCGATATAGTGGACATTGACTTAAGAAGTATTATAAAATATAATAATTATGAAGGATTTAGGCTTGGTGTTGGTGGTGTTACTAATACTAAATTGTCTGACAAATATAAAATTGGAGGTCATATCGCCTACGGTTTTAAAGATGATAAATTTAAATATGGCATTACACCTTCCTATTTACTTGATAAAGAAACCAATACTTGGGTAAGTGCATCTTATTTTGAAGATTTAAAAGAAATAGGTCAGATTGAATTTGCTACTGAGTCTAAAAGGTTCAAAATTTATGACCCAAGGCCTATCAATATTTCAACTTTTTATAATCATAAAACATTTTCGGCTTTTATTGAGAGTAAATATTTTGATAAAACCGATACCTATTTTGGTATTTCGAGAAGTGAAATTCATCCTCTTTTTGATTATACCTTTAAGTTAAACAATAATTCCTATACCAAATATAATATTACAAGTTTTCAGTTTTCATTGCAATGGAATCCATTCAGCGATTATATGCAAACCGCAACGGGTAGATTAGAAATTGAAAAAAAATATCCTAAATTTTCGCTTCAATATACCAAATCCGTTTCTTCATTATTAGGAAGTGATTTTGATTTTTCTAAGGTTGATTTGAGAATTGTACATGAAATTCCACATCTTACTGGGCATACAACTTCTTTTATTCTACAGGGTGGTTTTGCATTTGGTGAAGTTCCGTTAACTAATCTATATAGTGTGGCACCCAATAATTTGAACAAAGACTCATTACTAAAAAGGATTACTTTTGCGGGCAAAAACAGCTTTGAAACTATGTTTTTTAATGAGTTTTTCTCTAGTAGATATTCTTCCCTTCAAGTGAGACATACTTTTAACAAAATTAGTTTGGCTAACAGAATTAATCCGCTTATTTCGATTGTAACAAGAATGGCAATTGGGAGTCTGGATTTTCCAGACAGACACATCGGTTTTGATTATAAAACGCTAGAAAAAGGGTATATCGAAAGTGGTATTGAAGCTAATTCTATTTACAAAGGATTTGGACTAACATTCTTTTTTAGATACGGTCCAAATGGTTTACCAAAACTAGAAGATAATTTAGCCTTAAAAATTTCCTATACTTTGAATTTAGGATTCTAATTGTGCTTAATAATCAATGTTGATGGTACTTTACTTAACCAAGGGTATCTAGAATCTACTAAATTTTTCCAACTATCCAAACCGACCATCATCAAATCTTGTTTAGCAAAAAACCCTGAATTCATTGTCTTTTCTTCGAGAACAGAGAAATTATTTGGATATTTTTTTAGCAATGCGTAAACCGAATTCTCTAAAACAAAATTATTAATAATTATATTGTTTACATCAATAAGTGTAACTTTAGTATCATTGTTATTTATCAATTTTTGAGCATAATCAATTAAAAATATATCATCGGTTGCCAAAATAGGAACAAAGATTTCTTCTACTTTTTTCAAATTCTTGTCAATCAAGATACCTAATGGGTTTTTACTTTTTGAAATAATTAATCGCGTTCTATCATCAAAAGGAGAGTTAGCAAATAATCCTTCTTTTCCAGTAAATTTATCCAAAAGTCTATCTGGATTTATAATTCTTGTTGTAAATCCGAGAACTTTACCAAGTAATGAACCTTCAAAAATGGATTTTCCTAGACCAACCAAAACCAAATCATATTCGCCACGAGAAGCAATATCTGCAATATCGTTTTCAATATCGACAGTTGCTTTAAATACGGTTGTTATTTCTTGGTTTAATACTCTTGATTCTTTTAATATTGGGGCAAAAGTATCTTTTTCATATTCTTCTAGATTGTATGCATGCATCTCGTCACTTAATGATAAGTGAAGCACTGTAATGTTGGTGTTTTCTTTTTGATTTTTTACAAAACTATTAGCCAATCGAAGTAATGATTTTCCTTTTTCGTTATTTCCAAAAGGAATTAAAATCTTAAACTTGGTAGTTACAACATCTGTCGGTAAAATCAAATCTTTTGACTTAAATACATAATTAATAATATCTAAAGCTGGACCTGTCATAAATGTGGTTACTAGAGCCATAATAACCATCATGGTAAATATCTGAGGTGACAAAACCCCGAGTTCGTAACCTATGTTTAAAACGACCAACTCCATTAATCCACGAGTATTCATTAGCGCACCAATAGTAAGACTATCACGCCAATTCTGACCAATAAATCGTGCAGCTAAAGCACTTCCTAAAAATTTTCCAACTACAGCTACCAAAATAATTCCGCCAGTTACTTTCCATAAATAAACATCATTGATTAAGCCAATTTCTGTTCGTAAACCCGTAAAAACAAAAAACAATGGCAACAACAAGATTACTGCTACATCTTCTACTTTTTCTATAAAAATATTTCTAAACTTAGTAATATCTGGCATTATGGCTCCAGTCATAAAAGCGCCAAATAAGGCATGGATTCCTATAACTTCTGTTATGTAGGATGAAATTATCAAAGTCAATAAGAAAATAGCAACAACAGGTTTACTTAAATTTTCGCTTGAGGAATATAAATCTCCAACTTTTTTAAGGAAAGGTTTTACTAGAAATAACATCATCATTACATAACCAGCGGCTAGCATAATAATATATAATGAACTCACAAAACTTCCCGCTTTTACAATAGCAATAACTGCTGCTAATATACACCAAGCTGTGATATCATCGGCAGCGGCACAAGTAATTACAATGGTTCCAAGTTTTGTTTTATGAATACCACGTTCTTGAACAATTCGAGCCAAAACTGGGAATGCTGTAATACTCATGGCTATTCCCATGAACAAACTAAAGGATAAAAACTCAACACCAGCAGGTGCAAATTGATGGTATACAAAGTAGGAAAATCCTATACCAAGTGCAAAAGGGATTACAATACTTGCATGACTAATAACAACAGCATCATTGGCTTTGTTTTTTAGGACTTTCAAATCCAATTCCATTCCAATAACAAACATGAATAGAATCAAGCCTATTTGACTCAAAAATTGTAAATTCCCTAAAGATTCAACTGGAAAAAGTAATGCAGAATATTCTGGGAAATACATTCCAACTAATGATGGACCGAGAAAAATACCTGCAATAATTTCACCTATAACCGTTGGCTGTCCAATTTTTCTAAAAATCCAGCCAAAAAAACGTGCCACAATTATAATTGTAATAATTTGCAACAACAATATGGCTAATGGGTGTTGCAAATTATGTTGTAATGAAGTCAAAAATTGATTAAACATGGTGTCCTTTGAAGTAGGCGTAATAATATTTCTACCTATTTCTAATGACTTCCCTTTCGAAACAATCCAATACATTAGCGCTGTAAATCCGCCAGTTACACCAATGTAAAAAATTCCGTTCTTAAATTTACTCATTTCTTTAGTAGCTATTTTTAAAAGCAGTTACAAATATGAGAAAAACTTCATCATTATTTAATAAATGAATATAAATTTAATATAAAATTGTTATTCTCTATTTTGACTAAAAAATGATTCAAAAGATTTAGTTAAGTTCTTTGGTTTTGAGTGGTTTTGATTACCTTTGCACTCCGTTTTAAGTTACTATGAAAAAGTTGTTAGGTATTGGTTTTTGGGAATTGATTGCAAGAATTATTCTTAGAAACAGAATTTTTATTTTATGTATTGTTGTCTTAGCAACAATTTTACTGGCATTGCCATGGAAAAACATTAAGTTTACTCAAACAGAAGCCAATCTTATTCCTGCAGATGACAAAGTAAATGTTGATTATAATCATTTTCTAAAAAATTTTGGAGAAGAAGGCAATCTTATTGTGGTTGCAACCAAAGACAAACAATTATTTACTCCAAAAGTTTTTGAAAATTGGAGCAAGTTGATGCGCAAAATTCAATCTGACAAAGAAGTTACACTTGTAATTTCAGTTGATAATTTGCAAAAGCTTACCAAAAATGATTCTTTACAAACATTTGAATTGTCTTCACTTGTTGATAGTAAAAAAATTCAAAATGAAAGTTATTTAAAAGAAATAAAGTCCGAATTATTCAACAAATTGCCTTTTTATGAAGGTTTATTGTTCAATAAAAAATCGGGGGCTATTCGTTCTGCCATTTATTTAGACAAGAAAATTGTAAATACAAAAGCCCGAAAAGAATATGTTTTAAACAAATTTATTCCAGAAATAGAAAAGTTTAACGAAGAAAACAACATGCAACTTCATGTTTCGGGAATGCCATATATTAGAACCTTAAACGCCAAAACCATTATTGATGAAATCGGTTTATTTATAGGCGCAGCATTACTAATCACCTCATTAATTTTCTTCTTTTTCTTCCGATCATTTAGAGCAACATTGGTATCATTAATTATTGTAATTATTGGTGTAATGTGGTCTTTTGGAATCATCGGATTATTGGGTTACGAAATTACCGTTTTAACAGCTTTAGTTCCGACTTTGGTAATCGTTATTGGAATTCCCAATTGTATTTTCCTTATCAATAAATACCATCAAGAATATCAAAAACATGCTAATAAAGCCAAAGCACTTCAACGTGTAATTACCAAAACAGGAACTGCAACTTTAATGACCAATCTTACAACAGCACTAGGTTTTGCTACTTTTATTGCTACAAATAATGTCTTGTTAACTGAGTTTGGGGTTGTTACTTCTATTAACATCATTGCTATTTATGTTCTGTGTTTATTGGTAATTCCTATATTCTTCAGTTATATTCCTGCTCCTATTCCTAGACATTTAGGACATTTAGAAAGAGAATACTTAACTTCGTTTATGAGTTGGATTGTTAGAACAGTAAAATATAATCGCATTGGTGTTTACATTACTGCAGTCATTCTTTTGGTTTTTGGAATCATCGGTATTTACGAAATAAGAATCTCGGGAAGCATCATCGAGGACATGCCTAAAAAGACTGCCTTTTTTGATGATATTCGCTTTTTTGAAAAGGAATTTGATGGTGTAATGCCTTTAGAAATCATGATCGACACTAAAAGAAAACAAGGTGTCATGAAATTATCCAATCTAAAGCGAATGGAAGAATTAGAAGAGACCATCTTGGAAATTCCAGAACTTTCAAAACCATTGTCTATTGTAAATTTGGTTAAATATTCCAAACAAGCGTATTACAATGGAAATCCTGATTATTACCAATTACCAACTTCACAAGAGCAATCTTTTATTTTATCGTATGCCAAAAATGGTGCTAAAAACGCCAAAGATAACCTAATGAAAAGCTATGTAGATTCAACAGGTCAATACGCTCGAATTACCACTTTTATAAAAGATGAAAATGGCGAGAAAATGGAGGCGATTGAGGCTAGAATTCGTGAGAAAGCCGCTAAATTATTTCCTGCCGAACGTTATAATGTCATTATCACTGGGAAAGCTTCTGTTTTTCAAAAAGGAACTAAGTATTTACTAGACAATCTTTTATCCTCTTTACTTTTTGCTTTTTTAATAACTGCTGGTTTGGTAGCCATAATGTTCCGTTCATTCAAAATGGTGTTGGTTTCTATCATTCCTAATTTGCTTCCATTACTAATGACCGCTGGATTGATGGGTTTTTTAGGAATTCCGTTAAAGCCTTCAACAATTTTAGTATTCGGAATTGCTTTCGGAATGTCGGTTGATGATACGTTACGCTTTTTAGCACAATACCGTTTGGAACTTACAAGAAACAATTGGAAAATCAGAAAATCGGTTTTTGCTACCTTTGATGATGCAGGAATTAGTATGTTCTATACTTCAATTATCTTGTTTTTTGGATTCTCAGTTTTCATGTTATCTAGTTTTGGCGGAACAGTAGCTTTAGGCGGATTGGTTGCTTTGACTTTGTTTTTTGGAATGTTGTCAAACCTTGTTTTGCTTCCTTCACTAGTTTTAACTTTAAATAAAACACTGGCAAACGAACAAGAATTTCTTGAACCTACAATAGACATTTTGGAGCATACAGATGAAGAGTTGGACGAATTAGAAAAGAAAAATAATTAATTTATATTTGCATAAGATTATTTAACACAAACTGTCACCCTTAGCGCAGTCGAAGGGCAAAATTTTAAAAAAATGAAACATACAAAAGTTAAAGACTTATTAAGCAGCTCAAAAGCAAATTATGAAGTAAATGCAAAAGGTTGGGTTAGAACTTTTAGAAACAATCAATTTATAGCGTTGAACGATGGTTCAACAATCCATAATATTCAGTGTGTAGTCGATTTTGAAAACACTGCTGAAGAGACACTAAAAAGAATTACAACGGGTGCAGCCATTTCAGTAATTGGAGAATTGGTTGAAAGCAAAGGTGCAGGCCAGAAATACGAAATTCAAGTTGCTAAATTAGAGATTTTAGGAGATTCAGACGCTGAGAAATTTCCAATGCAACCCAAGAAACATTCGTTAGAATTTCTTCGTGAAAATGCGCATTTAAGAGTAAGAACCAATGCTTTTGGAGCCATTATGCGCGTGCGTTCCGTTTTGGCACATGCAGTTCATACATATTTCCAAGAAAAGGGATTTGTATATGTAAACACACCTATCATTACTGGTTCTGATGCAGAAGGTGCTGGCGAAATGTTTAAAGTTACGGCTTTATCATTTGACAACACCCCAAGAACAGAAGACGGAAAAGTAAATTACAAAGAGGATTTCTTCGGAAAAGAAACCAATCTTACCGTTTCAGGTCAATTAGAAGGGGAAACATTCGCGATGGCTTTGGGACAAATTTATACTTTCGGCCCAACATTTAGAGCGGAAAACTCCAATACTTCGCGTCACTTAGCCGAATTTTGGATGATTGAACCCGAAGTGGCTTTCAATGATTTGAACGACAATATGGATTTGGCAGAAGATTTTATCCAATATGTTATTAAATACACAATGGATAAATGCCCAGATGATTTGAAATTTCTAGAAAGTCGATTGTTGGAAGAAGAAAAAGCAAAACCACAAGCCGAACGTAGCGAAATGACATTGCTAGAAAAATTGAATTTCGTTTTAGAAAACAATTTCAAACGTGTTTCCTATACCGAAGCTATTGATATTTTAAGAGATTCAACACCAAATAAAAAGAAAAAATTCAATTATATTATCAACGAATGGGGTGCCGATTTACAAAGCGAGCACGAAAGATATTTGGTTGAAAAACACTTTAAATGTCCCGTAATTTTGTTTGATTATCCTGCCAATATCAAAGCATTTTACATGCGATTGAATGAAGACGGAAAAACCGTTCGTGCGATGGATATCTTGTTCCCAGGAATTGGAGAAATCGTTGGTGGTTCACAAAGGGAAGAACGCTATGATGTTTTAGTTGAAAAAATGAAAGCGTTAGGAATAGACGAAGAAGAACTTTGGTGGTATTTAGACACTAGACGATTTGGTTCGGCTGTTCACTCAGGTTTCGGGTTAGGATTTGAAAGATTAGTGCTTTTTGTAACAGGAATGACCAATATTAGAGATGTAATTCCTTTCCCAAGAACGCCAATGAATGCAGAGTTTTAAAAAAGTTTAATGTTGTTTATATTGTTTAAAAATTGTTTAGTCGCAACACATTTAAACGCTTAAACCTTTAACCTTTAAACCATAATAAAAATGTTAAGACAGAACTTACAATTCAAATTATCTCAAAAACTATCGCCTCAACAAATTCAGTTGATGAAGTTGATACAATTGCCTACGCAAGCTTTTGAGCAACGTTTATTGGAAGAAATGAATGAGAATCCTGCTTTGGAATCGGGCAAAGAAGATGAAGAGATTTATGAAAAAGACGAGTTTGATAACAATGACGAGTATGATGATTATGAAGGAAGCGACAATATTGATGCCGATGATATTAATATTGATGAATATTTAAGCAACGACGAAACACCTGATTATAAAACGCAAACTAATAACTATAGTGATGATGACGATGATAGAGAATCACCACTATCTGCGCCAGTTAGTTTTCACCAAGATTTAATCAATCAATTAAATACTTTTATCCTTACAGATGACCAACGTGATATTGCCGAATTTTTGGTTGGAAGTATTGATGATGATGGTTATTTACGCCGTTCTATTCAAGATATTGTAGATGATATGGCATTCACCCAAGCTATTTATACCGACGAAAAAACGGTTGAAAAAATTCTACAAGTAGTTCATCAATTAGAGCCTTCTGGTGTAGGTGCGCGCGATTTGCAAGAATGTCTTTTGCTACAATTAAAGCACAAAACACCAACTGAATATGTCGATTTGGCAATTGATATTATTGAAAATCAGTTTGATGCTTTTACCAAAAAACATTACGACAAGTTACTTCAAAAATATGGTGTTTCTCAAGAACAGTTGAAAAAAGCCATCGAAGAAATTGAAAAATTAAATCCAAAACCAGGTGGATCATTTACTGGAAATAATAAAATCACCGAACATATCATTCCCGATTTTGCCATCAGAATTATAGATGATGAACTCGAATTGACTCTTAATGGACGTAATGCGCCATCATTACACGTTTCCAAAGATTATCAGGAAATGATGCAAACTTATAAGAATTCTAAAGACAAATCGCATTCGCAAAAAGATGCTGTACAGTTTATCAAACAAAAATTAGATTCTGCCAAGTGGTTTATTGACGCTATCAAACAGCGACAAGAAACACTTTATGTAACGATGAATGCGATTATGCATTTTCAACGAGATTATTTTTTAGATGGTGAAGAAACTAGCCTTAAACCTATGATTCTAAAAGATATAGCCGATATGGTTGGGCTTGATATTTCTACTGTTTCTCGTGTTGCTAATAGTAAATATGTTGATACGCCTTACGGAACCAAATTAATAAAAGAATTCTTCTCTGAAGCAATGAAAAATACCGAAGGTGAAGATGTTTCAACTCTCGAAATCAAAAAAATTCTTCAAAATACAATTGAAGAAGAAGATAAAAGCAAACCACTTCCTGATGATCAATTGGCTGAAATTTTAAAAGAAAAAGGCTATCCAATTGCGAGAAGAACTATTGCAAAATACCGTGAACAACTCGATATTCCAGTAGCACGAATGAGAAAGAAAATTTAATTTTTCTATTTTTGAAATCAATCCTTTTGAACTATGAAGTATTTTCCAAAATCATTGGTTTCAAGACTAAAACTTCGAGAGCAAACTAATTCCTTGCGAAAATTGCCGTTGCCCAATAATTGGGTAGATTTTTCATCAAATGATTACTTAGGATTTGCCAAAAACGAAACTATTTTTAATCAAGCACATCAATATTTGATTGAAAATAATTTAAAACGTAATGGCGCCACTGGTTCTCGCCTCCTTACTGGAAATCATGATGTTTACCAAGAAACTGAAGCTTTTATTGCTGATTTTCATCAAGCAGAGAGTGCTTTGATTTTCAATTCGGGTTATGATGCTAATGTTGGTTTTTTTAGTGCTGTTCCGCAACGAAATGATGTGATTTTGTTTGATGAATATGTTCATGCTTCCATTCGAGATGGTATTAAAATGAGTTTTGCCAAGTCGTACAAGTTTGAGCATAATGATTTGAATGATTTAGAAAAAAGAATTGCAGTTTGTCACGCCGAACGCAGTCGAGGTGTTTTTTTTGAAATCTATGTTGTAACCGAAAGTGTTTTTTCAATGGATGGGGATTCTCCCGATATTGAAAAACTAGTGGCTATTTCCAAAAAACACAACTGTTTACTTGTTGTTGATGAAGCACATGCACTTGGTGTTTTTGGCCAAAATGGTTGCGGGTTAATTCAGGAATCAGGTTTTCAAAATGAGATTTTTGCTCGAATTATGACCTTCGGAAAAGGATTAGGTTGTCATGGCGCAGCGGTTTTGGGAAGTATAGAGTTGACGAACTATCTGGTCAATTTTGCTAAAAGTTTTATTTATACCACAGGACTTTCACCTCATTGTATTGCGACCATTTTGGTTGCGTATCAACAACTGGAAAAAGAAGTCGAAACCATCCAAAATTTGCGTGAAAATATTGTTTTTTTTAACCAACAGAAGACATTATTAAATCTAAGACCTCTTTTTGTTAGAACTAAATCGGCTATTCAATCGGCTATTATTCCTGGTAATGAAAAGGTCAAAACAATTGCTAATCACTTGCAACAAAATGGTTTTGATGTGAAAGCCATTCTGTCGCCAACCGTTCCCGAAGGTCAAGAACGCTTGCGTTTTTGTATTCATAGTTACAATTCTAAACAGGAAATGCAACGTGTTTTACAACTGCTTTCAGAATTTATACATGCATAATTTCGTCATCTACTAATAGGTCTTCTCTTCTAAGTCTAAGGAATACTTGTGCTACTGCAATCACATCTTTTTCGCAATAGGTCACTATTCTATCAATATCTTTTTCTATATAATAAACATGTCCAACTTGGCTACCATCGATGTCGCCTTTTGATGATGGAATTCCTAAAATTTTGGTTAATAGTTTTAATGATGTAAAGTGTTTATAATCGCCAAATTTCCATAATTCTAATGTGTCGAGATGTGGAATTTCCCATGGTTTTTTGCCAAAAAGATTCAACTTATTTGGAATCGCAATTTGGTTGATAATCATTCTTCTGGCTATAAATGGGATGTCAAATTCTTTGGCATTATGTCCACACAACAGGTGTTGTGTATAACTGAAATGATTGTTTAGTAGATTGTTAAATTCTAAAAGTATTTTTTTCTCATCGCCAAAAAATGATGTTACTCTAAAGTTTCTTATGTCGTTTTTGATAGTGAAATAACCAACCGAAATACAGACTATTTTTCCAAATTCGGCCCAAATCCCTGCTCTATCATAAAATTCTTCTGGTGTATAATCGTCTTTTCTTTGGTATTGTGTTTTGGTTTCCCACAAGAGTTTCATTTCGTCATCTAAGTGGTCATATTTTTCTTCAAGTGGTACGGTTTCGATGTCTAAAAATAGGATGTTATCTAGGCGGATTTTTTCTATCATGATTTTTTATTTCTATTTGTGCTAAAAAAAATTGTTATATTGTTAGCCTCTCTTTTTAAAATTAGTTCTTCTTCTGTGATTTTCATAATATCCCAAGTTATTTTCAAATCATTCTGGATGATGATTATAGATTTATTGTTGTTGGTAAATTTCCATTCTCCAATATCTTCTTCTACAAATGTTCCATCACTAAAAAATCCTTTTTTGTTGAAAATGAATTTTGATTTTAGTATTTTTTTTATTCTCTTTTTTAAACTTTCGGTTAGATTTGCATCTGTTTTATAATTAACTACGTGCCATTTTTTTGCTATTTGTTCTATTGTAGCTTGTACAGGTTCTGCTTGAATTGAATTTAGTTCTTGGCTTTGTGAATAACCAAATACTAAAAAGAGGATTATACTATTTACTATTTTATGCATACTTGTAATTAAAATTAAATATTTATTTTTTACCCATTTTTAAAAAACTAAAACAAACTTTGTTGATGTGTTGGGTTTTCATGTTCCAGAAGCCATTTTTTACGCCATAAACCGCCTGCGTATCCTGTTAACGATCCGTCAGTACCTATTACACGATGGCATGGAATTACTATCCAAATTGGGTTTTTCCCATTGGCAGATGCAACAGCTCTAATGGCTTTTATATCGCCTAATTTTTTTGATAAATCCATATACGATATTGTTTTCCCATAAGGAATTTGGGCTAGTTCTTGCCACACTTTTTGTTGAAAGTCTGTTCCTTTTGGATTTAATTTGAAAGTGAAATTTTTTCTTTCTCCTAAGAAATATTCGTTTAGTTGTGTTACTGCTTCTTGTAGTACTTTTGGGATTTTTGTGGTGGTTTTTTCTTCGGTATTGATAGAAATTATGGTTATACCTTCTTGGTCACCTTGTATTTTGGCGACTCCTAATGGTGTCTTTATGTAGGTTGTTTCGAGCATAATAACAAAGATAATCTATTTTAATACTTTGTACAATTTATAAAACTCAAATGAGTAATGAATTGAAATTATAAATAGTATTTTTGAAAAACAAAAAAATGTGAATGTCATCTATTTTTAAAAATGGGTTTCTCTTGGTGTTTATTTTCTGTTGTCAATTTGTATTGGCGCAGGAAAATCCTATTGCCAATGATACTGTTAAGGTGTATCGAGATATTGAGAGATATTCTAAAAAAAGTAGGTTTACTAAATTTATTCATCGATTGATTTTTGAACCTGTTGCACAACAAAAAGTCAAAAAAAAATACTTATCAAAAAAAATTAAAGAATGATTTTTCGAAATATGAATGCAAAATCATTCGAAATATAAAGATAAAAACTCTTGATCCATTTGGATATTCTATTACAGATAGTACTGCTCATCCATCTAAATTTGTTTATAAAGCAGGTAATGCATTGCATGTGAAGACTAAAAAATTTGCTATTCGAAATCTTCTTTTAATTAAAAAAAATAATCCTTTTGATTCGCTTTTGGTTAAGGAATCTGAACGTTTGATAAGAAGTCAACGTTTTGCTAGACGTGTGGCTATTACTTCGGAAATTGTTTCTCAAGATTCGGTAGATGTAACTGTAACAGTTTTGGATGCGTGGACATTGTTACCCGATATAAGGGGTTCGGTGAGCCAAACGACTTTTTATTTGAAAGATCGAAATTTTATTGGTACCGGGCATGAGTTTGCCAATTCGTATTCGGAGAGTTTGACGAGTAGTAAATTTGGTTATAGTACGCGTTATACTATTCCAAATATTTTGAACACATTTGTTAAGACTTCAATTCAATATCAAATAGATTTGGAAAATAATTACACTAAAAACTTTTCTGCCGAAAGGCCTTTTTTTTCACCTTATGCAAAATGGGCTGCGGGTTACTATATTGGTCAAAATATGGAAACATCTTCTATAAAAACAAGTGAAAGTATATTTGTGGAAAAAATAAAATACAATACTCAAGATATATGGGCAGGTCGTTCGTTTCAACTTTTTAAAGGAAAAACGGAGCATACTAGGGCAACTAATTTTATTATAAGTTCTCGTTTTTTTGACAGACAGTATATTCAAAAACCAGTGGCTGTATATGATAGCTTAGGGATTTACTCAAGGGAAAATCTTTATCTAGTTGGCATGGGAATTTCATCTAGAAAGTATGTTCAAGACAGTCAACTTTTTGATTTTAATGTTACAGAGGATGTTGCTACAGGATTTGTTTATAATGTAACAACAGGTTATCAAAGAAAGAGTACTGTCTATCGTTTTTACGGTGGTACTAAAGTTTCGATTGGGGATTATTTTAAGTTTGGGTATTGGAGTGGCACTTTTGAGTATGGTTCATTTTTTAAAGAAGGTAAGACAGTTCAAAGTGTTCTGAATTTTAATTGTATTTATTTTACGAATCTTATTGAAACAGGGAAATGGAGTTTTAGACAGTTTATAAAACCTCAGCTAACATTGGGTTTTAACCGATTGCCTACGAATGCTGATCGAATTTCTCTTAATGAGCCTAACGGGCTGCAAGGGTTTACTAGTGAAACACTTTTGGGTACAAAAAAGCTATTGGTTACTTTTCAAACTCAAGGTTATTCGCCTTGGAGGCTTGTAGGTTTTAGGTTAAATCCTTTTTTGAGTTATAGTATGGGAATGTTGGGTCAAAAAAACACCGATTTTAAGAGAAGTAAGCTTTATTCGAAATTGGGTGTTGGTGTGATTGTAAGTAATGATTATTTGGTTTTTAGTTCTTTTCAAATTTCTTTTTCTTTTTATCCTACTATTCCTGGTGTTGGTGATTCAATTTTTAAGACTAATGCTTTCCAAACAGATGATATTGGATTGCCTAATTTTGAAATTGCTAAACCTGTTTTGGTGCAATATCAATAGGAATGGATAGGAATTGTTTGGTTGGTGTTTTTTTGTTTTGTATTTTGCGGCATTAATAAATCGGTAATTTGTAATGCGTTATTAAACGTGTAGTAAGGACTTTTAGTCCGCAAAAAGCTATAATGCGTTCGTTTACTTTGTTGCTGAAGGTTGTTTTTTGCTAATTACTTCGGCTAAGTTGTTTTTTGCTGGGCTATACGTTGTCCCACTAGGATTAACATATTCGAACGTTTTTTCGTGTTCTTTTTCAATCATTTAGCTTTAATTTTAGCGATGGTTGTATGTAGCGTTATATCAATATAATAAACACATTTCTTATAATTTTTTAAAGTTTAATTTACAATGATAATTTTATTTAACAAAAATCATATGCAGGCGTTAAAAACTAGTTTGTTTGGTAATACTAAACGATTTAATCTAATGGTAACTTTATCATTTATAACAATATGTTCTTTTTCTCAAGTTACTCAAAACTTAGATAGTCTTAAATTAAGCTGCAAAAAAAATCCAACCAATTTAGAGACAATATCACAATTGGCACAATGCTTTGAGACAACAAATGTTGACTCTGCAAGTTATTATGCACACAAACTACTTAGTATTGCCCATAAAGATGATTTTAAATACCAATCAAGAGCATATAACTCGCTTGCTAATTGTGATTTGGTTAAGAATAATCTAGACGGTGCAATAAAGAAATACTTAATAGCAATTGATCTAACAAAAAAAGCCGGATTGAATTTAGATAAAGCCGTATATCAAGCAAGTTTGGCTCAAGTTTATTTAAATAAGGGTGAAATGAAAAACGCAATTCAAATGTACAATAATGCTTTATCTTTTCAACTCAAACAAAATGACAGTAAAAAGAAATTATTTTATCTCTCAACAATTTATAGTGGTTTGGGTGATTCGTTTAATTTTTTGGGGCAATATCATTTATCTTTAAAAAATCTTTTCTTGTCACTAAAATATTCAAAACAAATTAATGACCCTATTTCCATAGCAATTACGTACAATAGCATTGCATCGGTCTATAATAATCTCAAAGATTATAACAAAAGTAAACAATACAATACCAAAGCATTGGATGAATTTAACAAAACCAATTATCCCTTGGGTAAAGCGACAGTATTATTTAATTTAGCTGATAACTATTTTAGATTGGGTAAAGTACAATCTGCTTTAAAAAATCTAGAGGAGTCAAAAAAAATAATATTAGCCACAAATACTGAGTATAATTTAGGTAACATTTACCAACTATTTGGAGAAATTAATTCAAAAGCAGGTAATCAATCTCTAGCAATAGATTATTATACAAAATCACTTGCCATTCATAAGAAATCTGGAGCTACTATGTATTATGGTCAAGCTATGGTTGGATTAGCACTATGTTATGAAAAATTAAATCAAAACCAAAAGACTAAAGGGTACTTATTAGAAGCTTTATCTATTTTTGAGAAAGAGAATTTACTAAAAGAAAAAAAAGAAACATTGGAACTTTTGATTTCTAACTCTTTATCTAATGAATCAAAAAAAGTTACAGAAGATTATTTTAATGAATATAAAAGAGTTGAAAAACAGTTTTTAGATACCGAGAAACAAAAAGCAATTATTTCGGAAGAAATTAAAAATGAAACTCAACTTAAGGAAGCAAAAATAAAAACACAAGAACTCCAAATAGAAAAAGAAAAAACCAATCGAAATATAGCAATAGCAGGAATTTTGTTTGTAGTTTTAGTAGGTAGTGGTATATGGTATTTTTATAGAAGTAGGCAAAAGCAAAAAGATAAAGATTTAGAATTTGAATTAAACAATTTGCATAACAATATTAATGAAATGGAGTTGCAAACACTCAATCAACAATTAGACCCACATGAGATTAAAACGTATATAGATTTGGTTACTGAAAACTTGATGCGACAAGACGAAAAACTATACAATCAATTAATTAATTTATGGGATATAACAAATGTTGTTCTTAATCATAAAGAAATTACTGCTGACATAAAAACTGAAATTGAAAATTTAAAAAAATATTTGATTTACCAGCAAGAAATTGTTTTTCCAAAATTTGAGTTTAACATTATCAACAATGTAAAAGATGAAAAGTTTAAAATACCCCGATTACTCTTAAAAAATTTGGCAGTAAACTCTATTAAACATGGCATAAAAGGTGTTGAAGGAGAAATAAATATAGAGTTATTTGAAAAAGATAATAATGTATATATACATGTAAAAGACAATGGAAAAGGTATGGACAAAGAAAACATTGGTAATGGAATAGGAATAAGTACCTATAGAAATATTTTCACCAAATTAAACCTCAAAAACAAAGAGAAAGCATCAATAAATTTTTTGAATTTAGAAAAAGGAGTATTAGTTAACGTTTGTATCCCAAAAAATTACATTTTCAGCAATTAGTTATTATGCAAAAATATAAATACATCATCGTCGAAAATTTTCCAATTATTGCTGGCAAATTAAAATATTTAGTAGATAAATTTCCAAAATACGATTATAAAGGCTTAGCACTAAATTTAAGTGAAGCAATACAACTTATCAAAAAACACAAGCCACATTTAGTTTTTTTAGACATTGAGTTAAATGGTGAATCGGGTTTTGATTTAATCAAGTTGATTGAGGAAAATAATATACACGTACCCTGTGTTATTGTCAATTCGATAAAGATAAATTATGCCATTAACTCATTTAAAATTGATGCTATAGATTTTATTGACAAACCTTTTACTTCCGAAAAAATAGAAATTGCCTTAGAAATTTTTGAAAAAAAATACCTCAATAAAAATGACACCTTACTATTAAGAAATAAATATGGCGAACACTACATAAAATATGAGGATATTTATTTTATAGAAGCAGATGGTACCTATTCTAATCTTTATACCATCAAAAACGAATTTCATCGTTTCTCAAAAAATTTAAAAGAAATTAGTGAACACTTAAATGATAATTTTGAACGGATCCACAGAGGTTTTATAATAAATAAAAAATTTAAAGGTTTGGTAACCAAACAAAAGGTTTTCTTAGAGCCACTAAAAATAAAAGATATATTAAAGCCTATCGAAAAAGTAATCAAAAACGGCATAAACCTATCCGAAAACTTTAATTAAAATACCTCAACGTATTTTCACAAACTCTTTTTACCTGTCTACAAAGCTTTGTTGATTTATTTTTAACAAAGCTTTTACTTTTGGTGGAATTCTAAAATCTATTTTATTATGAAAACAATTTTACAACTTAAAAAATTATTAATTTTTGCTTTACTGTTTTTATTAGGTAATTTTTGTTTAGGACAGACCAATGATTATCCATGGCCAAATGCTGCATGCTCTGGTGGTAGTACATATGGTATGGTGTATAAAAATTGTACAGACTGGGTAGCTTGGAAAATAAATCAAAACCAAGACAATCAACCAGTTAATACACCTCATGCTTTTTTTAATGATATGTATAGTAGTGCGGGTGATGGTACTGTTTGTAATCCTACTAGTGCATTACAAAGGTTAAGTAATGCTTGTAGATGGGACAATGTTTTACAAAACAATGGTTATTTTGTTAGTACTACACCAACACCTGGTGCAATTGCACATTGGAACAATAATGAAGGTAATGGTGTTGGTTCTGCAGGACATGTTGCTTATGTTGAGTACGTTCAGTCAAATGGAATTCCTTTTTTATCACACTATAATTGGAATCCAAGTTGTGCATATGCTACAACAAATAATATTAATGCACCAAGATATATTAGATTTAACAGATTTGAATTAATTGGTACTCCAAGTATTCAACCAATATATCAAGGAAATCCATTTAATATGACTGCAAATATTAAAAATAATCATTCAATTACTGTAACGACGCAAATTAGAGCAACTTTATATACTACAACTAATCAATTTGTAGGAGTATTAGAAGAAAAAACCGAGACATTTACAGCTGGGCAAACAAAAAATATTTCTTTTTACAAAAATACTATTCTAAGCTCTCCGGGTGATTACAAAATATTTATTGAAACAAGAGTAAATTCAAGTACCCCTTTTACTCTTGTGCATAAGTTTCAACAAAGTAGCACTCAATCCGTCGTTATTAACTCAGCGATTAACAACTGCTCAATAACTCTCAATACCACGACAGGTGGTACAGTAACAGGATCTGGTTCTTTTACTTGTGGCACTTCACGAACAGTAACAGCAACAGCAAATAGTGGTTATGCTTTTACAAATTGGACAGACGGTGGCACGATAGTTAGCACTAATCCAAGCTATACATTTACATTAAATAGTGATAAAACTTTAACTGCTAATTTTATGCCAACAACCACTATCAATATTATAGGAAGTTTGAATGCAGAAGTTTTTCCAACATCAGAAGGTCAACACATTTTACGCTGTAACCAACTAAAAAATATATTCTTTAGCATAAGAAATATTACGAACAGTTCTGTTACCAGATCATTTAAATTATATTTAACTGACATGTCAGGTAATTTTGTAGCAGAATTATGGAATGCTGAAAATTTGAGTTTTACAGCAGGAGAAACCAAATCATTTGATAGAAACACAAATATATCTTTAGGTACAGCTGTTATTTCTCCTGCTGGTAATTATAAAATTATACTCAAAGGGGATATAGGAACTTTGACCAATATAACTTTAAATAGTCCAACGGTTGTCTGTAATTCCGGGGCATGCAATCCTCAGAATATTCAAATTGTCTGTGGAAATTTAGGTGTAAATAACGATGAAACAAAATTAAATGGTATTGCCGTTTATCCAAATCCTACAAATGATTTTTTAAATATTGAAACAACAGATAGTTCTATATTTAATCTTATTCTATTTGATTTACAAGGTAGAAAAATTAATGAACACAAAGCAAATAGTACTACCTGTAAGTTGAATTTACAAAACCTACAGTCTGCTGTTTACCTTCTTCAAATAGAAACCGAAAAAGAAACACAAATCATTAAAGTAGTTAAAAAATAACACTTAACCTGTTTCAAGTATTATTTTTAAATAACCCAACCTTTTTATGAGGTTGGGTTATTCATTTTGGAAAAAAGTGTTTATTTATCTTGTAAATCCCATAAAGTATATAGTGAAAATAATAGTAGTACTTGACTTATCTCCAACTTCCCTCACTGACTTATTATCGAACATACGCTTAGCTATTCTGAATTTTGGAATGTAGAAAATTGAGAGATTTAAAAACGTGCCAAAAATGATAATTAGCATACATTTTAATGTGGCTTTTACTAAAAAAAATATCCTCAACAAATGTTAATTACCATAACTGCTGCTTTAATTCATTACCCAAATAGAGTTAGAGAATTCATAGCTTTTGGAGTGGATTTCTATATAATAATAGTTGGTTCGGTAACCTAGCAAAAAAACCACCAACCTCTTTGATTCATTTCTCTTTTCTTTTGACTTTTTTAATAACAAATGGCTGTTATATCCATCATGTGATGGTATAAAAAAACCGTTAAATAACGGATTCAAAAATAGTTATTTGACTAATACAAATACTTGTTTTTATAATAACCTTTGTGCTACTATTTATAGTAGAAATTTAAAAAATAAAGGGTAATCAAAAAAATAAAATATGGATAAAAAGTCTCAAAATTATTTTTTACCACTTCAATTTAATTAAAATTCAATATAAATAATTTTAAAAAATCTATGTTTTAGTTACAAATTGAAAACAAAAAAGATTACCTCATGAAATTCTGATAAAACAATTGGTTTTTTCTTAAAAAACTAAGTCTAATTATTAGATAGTAACAAGGCTTGTTGCATTATGAGTTTCAAATCTAACGAAAGATGAAAAGATGAAAAAGCAACCACAAAACAAATCTACTTCTCAATTCCTTAAGACTGACGGAGGGAAATCTAAATCCAATGCTATTGAAGTTCCTTCTATTTCACTACCAAAAGGAGGAGGTGCCATCAAAGGAATTGATGAAAAGTTTTCTGTTAATGCAGTTAATGGTACTTCTTCGTTTTCAATTCCACTTCCATTTTCTCCAGCAAGAGGAGCAACACCATCATTAAGTATTTCCTATAATTCAGGTGCTGGTAATGGTATTTTTGGTTTAGGATGGAACATTAACTTAAGTTCTATTAAGCGCAAAACCGATAAAGGACTTCCCCAATATCTTGATGAAATAGACTCTGATGTATTTCTTTTTTCTGAGGCAGAAGACTTAGTTCCAGAATTTAGAAAAAACCCAGATGGAAGTTTTCTATTAGATACAGAAAATGAATATATTATTAACGAATATGACTCTCCAGATGGGTTGTTCATTGTTAGAAATTACAAGCCTCGGGTGGAGGGATTGTTTGCTAGAATTGAAAGATGGACCAGAAAAGCAAATGGTGAACTTAAGTGGCGAGTTATTACTAGAGATAATAGTACTACACTTTTTGGTTGGACAAAACAATCAAGGATTTTCGATCCAACTTACTCTGATGGCAATACAAAAATTTATGAATGGCTTCCTGAATTTGTTTTTGATGATAAAGGAAACTGTTCTCACTACATCTATACAAAAGAAAACAAATTTGGTTTTGATAATTCATTATTGCATAACCATAATCGAATGCAAAACGGTGAAATCACTTATACTAACGTGTATCTTGAAAAAATACTTTATGGAAATAAGACACCTTACCAACAATTTGGCAATCCCTTTCCCTCAGATTCAGATTATATGTTCCAAACTATATTTGATTATGGGACTTTATTAGAAAGTAATTCAATAGATACTATCAATAATGATAAATGGGACTTCAGATCTGATTCATTTTCAGATTATAAAGCTGGATTTGAGATTAGAACTACTCGATTGTGTAAGCGAATATTGCTTTTTCATGTTTTTGAAGAATTGGCTGTAAAACATGACAATTCAGATGTAAAAACGCTTGTCAAATCTATTAATTTTGAATATGACACTTCTTCTGAGCAGGATTTTACTTTTTTAACTAAAATTACTTCTTTCGGTTATATTAAAAATCTTGATGGGAGCTATTCATGTAAAAGCCTACCTCCAATGGAGTTTGAATACCAAAAGCATGATTGGAATAATGAAGTAAAAACGGTTTCGTCTAAAGCTTTAGTTCATGCTCCAAATGGAATTGATCAGGCGCCCTATCAATTTGTTGATTTATATAATGAAGGGCTTTCTGGTATACTTTCCGAACAAGCTAATGGCTGGTATTACAAGCATAATCTCGGTATTTGGAATACAGATGACAAGAATGAACTGATGTTTGAACAAGCTAAATTGGTTTTGTCCAAACCTTCTTTTACAGGCCTTGGTGGTCATTTACAATTAACCGATTTAGATGCAGATGGTGGCAAACAATTGGTCAGTTTTGATACTGAACCCAAAGGCTATTTTGAACTGGATGATAATAATGAATGGCAAGGTTTAAAATCTTTTAAAACTATGCCAAACATAGATTTTAACGATCCAAATACACGTATGTTGGATTTGAACGGCGACGGGAAGCCAGAAGTTGTTATATCGGAAGATATTGTTTTTACTTGGTATTCTTCGAAAGGTAGAGATGGCTATTCAGAAGCTCAAAAGACACCTAAACCGTTTGATGAAGAAGCTGGACCATATATCGTTTTTGCCGATACAAAACAAACAATTTTCCTAGCTGATATGTCAGGTGATGGGATGACAGATATTTTGCGAATCAGAAATGGAGAGGTGTGCTATTGGCCTAATTTGGGTTATGGAAAATTCGGAGCTAAAGTTGCTTTGGACAATGCCCCTGTTTTTGATCATCCTGATGCTTTTAATCCTGCACATATACGATTAGCTGACATTGATGGTTCTGGAACTTCTGATATTATTTATTTGGGTAAACACAAATTTACGTGTTGGAAAAATCTTAGTGGTAATGGATTTAGCAAAAACCCTTTTGAAATTGATCCTTTTCTGGAAATCCATTCGCAAGCAAGAATTACTGTAACCGATTTGTTGGGTAATGGGGTTGCCTGCATCGTGTGGTCAAGTTCATTGGCTAAAGATGCTATAGCACCATTAAAATATATTGACTTGATGAACAGTAAGAAACCACATATTATGGTTTCTTATAAGAATAATTTAGGGAAAGAGGTGTCGTTAGCCTATACTCCATCAACCCAATTTTATATTGAGGATAAATTGGCTGGAAAACCTTGGATAACCAAATTGCAATTTCCTGTGCATTGTGTATCCAAAACAATAATCGTAGATAAAATATCTGGATATAAATTTGTAAGTGAATATAAATACCACCATGGGTATTATGATCATGTAGAGCGTGAATTCAGGGGTTTTGGAATGGTGGAAAAAATTGATGCAGAATCTTTCGAACACTGGAAAAAAGGCACTGCTTCAAATATTACTGAAGACTCTTTGTATCAAGAACCAGTAGTTTCTAAATCGTGGCATCATACAGGAGCATTTTTACAACAAGATAAAATCCTCAATGCGTTTGCAAATGATTATTGGTATGAAGAAATACAACGGGAAGGTTTTGTTGTTCCTCATCACGAAATTGCCTTACCTGATGCCCAAATAGTTACTGCACCTGGTATTGACTCAACCATACTTAATCATCTTTCTGGTCAAGAATGGCGGGAAGCTATGCGAGCTTGTAAAGGAATGGCTTTACGGTCTGAGATTTTTGCAAAAGATGCTGTTAAGTATGGTAACACAGACGAGGCGCGTAAAAAAGAACTAACGCCTTTTACCGTAGCTACACACAATTGTATTATCGAATTGCTTCAACCTAAAGGCAATAACAAACATGCTGTATTTATAGTAAAAGAAAGCGAAGCTATCACTTATAGTTATGAACGTAATGCAGAAGATCCAAGAATTGCACATAGTCTGAATATTAAACTGGATGAATATGGTAATGTGTTGGAATCGGCATCTGTGGTCTACCCAAGATTGGTTGTTGATTCTTCACTTCCATTGGAAACACAACAAGAACAAAGCAAAACTATCATCATTTATAATCAAAATCTTTTTACAAACGATGTATTTGGCTCTACAGTATACCGACTACGATTACCTTCTGAAGTAAAAACCTATGAGTTAAAAGGAGTCGCAAAATCAAGTGTTTATTATAAACCAACTGATTTTACCGATATACTTTCTGATGCAAAATCGGATACTGCTTTTTACCATGAATTTAACAAGCCTTTAGTTCTTCCTAAAGCACAAAAAAGACTTATTGAGCAGGTTCGTTCTACCTATTATCGGAACGATTTAACAGGAGCATTGCCCTTACATCAATTGGAATCACTGGCAATTCCTTTTGAAAGTTATCAATTGGCTTATACCCCAGAATTGGTTGCTGACATTTTTGGAACAAAAGTTAATGCAGCACTTTTAACAGAAGGAAAATTTACCCACAGTGAAGGTGATAACAATTGGTGGATTCGGTCGGGTTGCATTCATTTTAAAACTGCATTGGAAAGTCAAGTTGATGCGCTAAATCGTTTCTATAGCCCCATTTCTTATACTGATCCATATGGAGCCATGACTTCTGTTGTTTATGACACCGAGACATTTACTGTGGGAGTGAGAAATAATGATGGTTATTATCTTTTTATAAGGGAAACTGAAGATGCTTTGGGAAACAAATCTGGTGTAGAAAGTTTTAATTTTCGAACCTTGACTCCCAAAAAAATGAAAGATATAAATGGTAATTTTTCTGAAGTTTTTAGTGATGAGATAGGTCTTGTAAAGGCAATTGCAGTAATGGGAAAAGGTAGGCAAGCCGATGAACTAAATGGTTTATCAGAGAGTACAACAAATGCCGAATTAGGAATTATAAAAGATTTTTTTGAGGCTCCCAATTCTGTTGTACTTACAAGTTTGGGGATGTCATTGTTAAATCATGCTACAACAAGGTTTGTTTATGACTTTGATGCATATAAAAGAACTGAGGAAGAGAACAAACAACATCTAGCAAACAATAACCTTGAAAAAATAAAACCTTTACCACCAGCTGTAATCGCCTCAATTTCCAGAGAAAATCATTATAGATTGCCTGACGAAACTATAAATGCAATTGAACATAAAGTGCAGATTGCTTTTGAGTATTCGAATGGTATTGGTGAAGTAATAATGAAAAAAGTACAGGCAGAACCGGGAAATGCAAAGCAAGTAATTGTAAATTCAGATAGTACTATAACTGTAAATAAAATTAACTCTGCTACCCTTGTGCCTAAACAACTCCGTTGGATAGGAAACGGTAAAACCATCAAAAACAATAAAGATAATGTTGTAAAACAATATGACCCCTATTTCTCTATTAATTGGCATTATGAAAGTTATAAAGAATTAGTTGAAACTGGTGTTACTCCTATAATGTATTACGATGCAGTAGGCAGATTGATTAGAACCGAAATGCCTGATGGTACATTTTCCAAAGTAGAATTTGATTCTTGGAAACAAATCGTTTATGACTCCAATGACACTATTTTGGACTCATCATGGTATACGAATCGTACCAATCGATTAATAGATATTCAGTTGATTAATGAAGGTAAGGATCCTGGTAAGGAAAAAATTGCTGCCGATAAAGCCGCAAAACATGCTAATACTCCAAATATTTTACACTTCGACACTTTGGGAAGACCCGTTTTATCTATTGAACATAATAGAAATAGTATCACGAATGTCGATGAATTTTATGCAACCAAAATAAAACTTGACACAGAAGGTAATCTAAGGAAAGTAACAGATGCTAGAGATAATACTGTGATGCAGTACAAATACGATATATTAGGTCACTTGGTATATCAAAATAGCATGGATGCCGGACAACGATGGTTACTTACTAATATTTTCGGCAAACCTTTACGTACTTGGGATGAACGCAACCAAGAGTTTCAATATTTTTATGATATTGCACAAAGACCTACCTATAGTAAAGTAATTGGAGGTGATGGCACCACTTCTCTTGACCATATTTTTGACAAGCAATTTTATGGAGAAAGCCTCTTAACACTGAACAGAAGTAATGAGACTAACTTGCAAGATAGAAACATATTAGGACAAGTTATTCAGCATTATGACACTGGTGGGTTAATTGATACACCTAACTATGATTTTAAAGGACAGCCTCTCGTTACTACTCGAAAATTGTTTAAAAAATACAAAGAAGTAGCAAACTGGATTGATGTCAATTTGGTAAACGATTTAGAGCTTGGGGCTGGATTTACTTTTTCAACTGTAACAGATGCTTTGGGAAGAATTATACAACAAACAACACCAGATGGCAGTATTATTATACCATCCTACAACGAAGCTGGTCTATTAGACAGTGAATCAGTATTGCATTTTGGAGCTACAAATCCTTCTGTTTACATCAAAGAAATTGACTATAACGAAAAAGGGCAACGCAGTAAAATCATTTATGGCAATAATGTAAGCACTAAGTTCTATTATGATACGGAAACTTTTCGTTTAAAAAGATTAGAAAGTAAGCGGCTTAATGGCGACCGACTGCAGGATTGGTATTATACTTATGATCCCGTTGGTAATATCACAAATATTGAAGACAAAGCCATTCCTATTAACTTCTTTGCCAATTCAATCATAGAACCTGTTAGTGAATATACCTACGATGCTCTGTACAGATTGGTAAAAGCAACAGGTAGAGAAAACAATGCTGCTTTAACTTTTGGAACTTGTGATAATTGGAATGACAAGCCTTATATGCACTCCATGAATTCAAGCAACCCCATGGCCGTGCGTAATTATACCCAAAGCTATCAATATGATGCTGTTGGTAACATTATGGAAATGAAACATCTAGCATCTGGTGGTAACTGGACGCGCGGTTATGAATATGAATCGAGTAATAACAGATTAAAACAAACTTTTATTGGGGACAATGGTAATCCTGCAAACTACACCAAATACCAACACCATGCTAAACATGGTTATATGGAAGAATTGCCTCACTTGGAAAAAATTGGTTGGAATTTTAAAGAAGAAGTGTTACTAACAAGCAGACAACATTGTACCAATGACAACATCCCTGTAATTACTTATTATCAATATGATGCTAGCGGAAAACGTCTCAGAAAAATAACCGAAAATCAGGCTGTAGCTGGAGGACTTCCTACTAAAAAGGAAGAACGGATCTATATTGAAGGTTATGAATTGTATAAAAAACATACTGGCATTAATATAGGATTAGAAAGAATTAGTTTGAGCTTACTAGACGAGGGACACCGTTTTGTAATGGTGGAAACAAGAAATGATATAAATGATGGAACCGAAAAGCAATTGGTACGATATCAATTACACAATCATTTGGGCTCTTCTTCCTTGGAATTAGACGGAACACCAAATGCAAAAGTCATTTCTTATGAAGAATACCATCCTTTTGGTACTACAGCATATCAGGCAATAAACGCCAGCATTAAATCGGCTGCTAAACGCTATCGTTATACAGGTATGGAACGAGATGAAGAAACAGGACTGGAATATCATAGTGCACGGTATTATTTACCTTGGTTGGGAAGATGGTTGAGTAGTGATCCGATTGGAATTGGAGATGGGGTGAATGTGTATGCGTATGGAAAAAACAATCCAACGAAGTTAGTTGACACAAGCGGACATCAAGCCTTTCAACAGTTTAATAGACCAATTAATGGGCATTCTGCGGCTGATTTGAATATCGCGACAATCACCTTATTTGGGGAGATGTCAGCTACTGGAAGCGCAGCGAATCTTACTAATGAAGCGCATGCTATTGCTTCTGTAATCTTCAATAGAATGGATTCGGTTACACCAGCGAGGACTGCGGAAACCTTAGCCGAAACAAGATATGCCGCTGCAAGGGAAGAACATAGAGAGGCATCTTCAGTTTTGCCTGCGCTTAGAGATGCTGTTCCTAGAGCAAGAGACCGTGTTGAAAGTGCAACAAGACGTGTTACACGTGATCAAAATAGAGTGAATAGAGCTACTGCTAGAATAACCCGTCTCGAAGCTAGTCTACACGCAGCAACTTCAAGACAAAGACCTACATTAGAAAGACAGCTTGTGAATGCAAGAACTGAGTTAACAACCGCAAATGGACAATTGGCATCATCAAATTCAGGGCTTGTTGCTGCAAATTTAAATCTTACAACAGCAATTACAACAAGAGACACTGCCGAAACAAGATTTGTAACTGCACAAAGGAACCTAAGAGACCGATTTAGCGAGTTTGAAACAGCACGAGATGCAAGAATTGAAGCAGAAAGTTTTTTGGCAAATCATTCAGGTAGACCAAGCCTAACAGAAGTTGTTACAGCACCTGGTGCAAGGAGTGGACATCAATTTGATGGACTTGCCACTGGACGAAGTCTTTTTAGTCAAAGAAATGCTACAGGTGCCCGAGCATGGAGTGCTGCTGATAGAACACGCCAGGAAAACCGTTGGGCCATTGCTCGAGCGGCGGTTCAACAATTGGCAACAGGCGGCACAAGGGACCCATTTCTTTACTTTATTTCAAATAATAATGGTGCTAGAACCTTACCAAGTGGTGAAACTAGAATTGGAGGTACTGATTTTAGAAGGTAAAACTTTTAAAATACTCGATAGAGTTAAGGTGAGATTCAATTACCATGCTAAACAATTTGTTGAAAACATATAACTATAAATAATGAAAATAATGAAAATAAAAACCGTAACTCCCAAACAACAAACCTTTCCGGTAACCAACGAGGTTTTTAAAATGGTGTATGATGCACCCTCATCGCTTCCCGGGAAACATAAGTGGCTTACCACAGACGAAGATGTAAGGCAGATAGAAAAATTACTGGGTATGCCTGAAAAAACTATTGGCGCACCACTTTGGGTGAGTGGAGATCAGAAAAACTGTCCAAAATGCAAAAGAGAAACCAACTGGCTGGATATTGTGAGTTCTGCAACTAAACAAATACACAACGGTGCAATGATAGCCAAGGTCATTCTAGGTGAACAGAAATATGTAAACACCGAGGCTCCAAGAGCCATTGCCGATTTAAGCTGTATTAATTGCGGTACAGCTATAACCGAGCTGCGCAGTTTTAAATGTCATAACTGGGCTTATGCTGTAGGGAAAATCCGCAAATTAATTTTAGAAATGAATAACACAACACATTAAAACAAATCACATGGCAACAACAATAAAAATTCAAACCCCAAACACCGTGCTTGGTAAAATTACCGACACAAATGGTCGCCCTTTGCAAAACCTTAAAGTTGCTATCTACGATATAGATATGCGCGAATGGCAAGCCTTGGCTGACACATTTACCAATAAAGAGGGTAAATATGAAATCAAATGGACTCACGATCAATTAAGCGGCAGAGGTAAAAAGACCGCTGACATTGCTGTAAAGGTCTTTACCAAAGAAAAAAATACTATACTTTTTAAATCAACATTGGAAGAAGTGGTTTTCAATGCATCAGGAAGAGAGGAAATCAATATTGTTATCAAGAGTGCTTTGCCTAAAGAACTTGTAGAATTTGATTTTTTGGTAAAAGAAGTTTCTTACTTAGCTAATAAAATTGCCATTGCCGATTTACAGGAAAACAATGAACACAGAGATGTTACTTTTCTTTCCAAAGAACTGGAAGTGTCTGCTGATAAAATTGAACATTTGATTGTTGCTCACCGATTACATAAGACTTCCAAAATAGATGCTGATTTTTTTTATGCGTTGTTACGCAAGAATACTTTGTTACACAATGATTTTGCCAAAAACCTTAATGTTCGTCTTTCTATTGGTATAGGGGTTGATGATCAAACTTTACTTTATGATGCCGCTCTTACTGATGGAAAAAAAATTGAAGCTGATATCAAAACTGCAGTAGAGGAAAAAATTGTTTCTCCTACTCTTTTGAAACAAACTAAACGTTACTTGGAGCTGCTTTCTGAACTAAAAGATAAAGCAAGAGTATATTATCAAAACGAGCATCCTGAAAAAATCATCAAGCTATTGAGTACGTTTTTTAAAGATGGAAAATTACAAGAAATTCAAGAAATATTTAAGAAAAATAAAAATGATCTCAACAGTTTTTTTGACAAAGTAACAGATTCTTCTTTTTATGTTTCAAAGGAAAAAGAGGAAAAAGCAAAGACCAATATTGAGTTAGGAAAACTCTTTGGTTTTGGCAATGAAGTTATTCCATCTATAGTCAAATCAAAAGGGCTTAAAAAACCAGAAGATACCCGAAAATTGGCTAAAATGAACAAAACCGAATGGGTAAAGGAAATTTCTAAAGCTAGACCAGATATAAAAGATAAACAAATTATTACTGCTTATGCATCTGCGATAGTTAGAAAAATGGAGAAGGAATTCCCTACTCTAGCTTTTGCTGCTCAATTAGAAAGAGCCAAAAAAGATGTACTTAAAAATCAGGTAAAAATAGTGTCTTTCTTCAATAAACATGAAGATTTTGATTTAATAAAAGACAATGTTGATTTATTTCTAAAAGGCAAAAAAGTCGCCTCAAAGGAAAGGGAAGTTATCTCTGAAGAACTAAAATCGATACAAAGGGTTTTCAAATTAGTCCCCAACTATAGCAAAACGATGGCATTGAGGGAAGAAAAAATCCATTCTTCTCAGAGTATTATAGCTATTGGCGAAAACCGTTTTGTAAAAGAAGTCGCACCCAAAGCGGGTATCGAAGACAAAGAAGCCAAAGAAATTTATCGTAAAGCAGAAAGTAAACACACTGCCGCAATGCTTATGGTAGGTGATCTTCAGGACAGTATGAGTGTAATGGATATCGCTTCTTTTGAAACTAGTACACTAGCAAAAAAATTAGAAGCTGTAAGTACTGATTTCCCGAATCTAAAATCGCTTTTCAAACTCGTTGACACTTGTGAATGTGAACATTGTCGCTCAGTGTATAGTCCTGCTGCTTATTTGGTAGAAATCCTTCAGTTTTTGGATAAACGAATAGTCGTAGCCAACAATGCCAAAAGCGTATTATTTTCAAGAAGACCCGAATTGGGTGAAATTGATCTAGGTTGTGCTAATGCTAATACCCCAGTAAAATATATTGATTTGGTATGCGAAATTTTAGAGGAAGCTGTTGTCCCCGATACAGGAATCGATTACTCTGGTGTCTTATCTGATGGAATTGACACATCAAAAGGAAAGATATCGAACAATTTAATGACTACATTAACTAATGCAGGTTTAAAAGTAACAGCGGATGCTCTGATATATGAAACAGAATCATCATCGACGAAGCCTCACTATTTAAGAGATAAAGGTATTGTTTGCAAAATTGAGAAAACGGGAGGTACTAACTACAAAGTGTATCGTTTACGACAAACATTTGGAACAGCGGCTGAATTAGACGCAGCGCCTGAATATGTAAATGAAAGTGCCTATGAAGAGCTTAAAAATAAAGCTTTTGCTTTTAAACTTCCTTTTGATTTACAACATACAGAGGCAAAAGCATATCTTAATCGTTTTGATGTTAATAGAGCAGATTTAATGAACGCTTTTAAAAGTGCGTCCATTCCTTCTGATAAAAACATAGCATCGGAACGATTAGGATTAACAGATACTGAACGAAATATTATTGTTAATACTCCAGTTCCTAACGACAATGCAGCTCAACAAACCTATTGGAATGTTCCTGCTCCTGCTAATGTGATTGACTACTTAAAACAGGTTGATCATTTTCTAGATAGAACGGGGCTCACATACACTGAATTAGATTTGTTGTTGAAACTAAAATTCATTGATAAAAATGGGAATCTATTTATTAAACACAACGATTTAACTTGTGATACTGGACATAAAGAAATAGCTAATTTAGATTTGGATGTTTTAGACCGAATACATCGTTTTCTTCGTCTTCAAAAGAAAACAAGATGGGATTATAACGTGTTGGATGCTATTATTTCGCAAGTTAAACTTGGGAATGGTCTATTGAATGACTCATGTCTTATTAAAGCTTCACAACTTCTTGAAATTTCCGAGAAAATTGGAGTTAAATTAGAAGAATTGGTTGGTTTTTTTGGAGAAATACCGCATTTGGTTTTACAAGAACATGATGAAAAAGCTCCTAAACCACTTTACCAAAAGATTTTCCTCAATAAAGCAAAAAATGGTCTTGTAAATGAAGGAATGTTACCTGAAAAAATAGATGGATCTCAACTACTAAGCATTTACATGGGCTATATTTCCACTTGCCTTCAGTTAAAGCAAAAAGATTTAGAACATATCATTCCACTACTTCCAGACGGAAATTTAACTTTCTCCAATTTAAGTTTCCTTTTTGCTGCATCAAAACTGATTAAAAAACTTAAATTAAAATCAGAAGACTTTGCTATTATACAAAAATTAAGTGGACTCGCTATTTCTTCGAGTCCTGATAAAACTTTAGAATTTATAAAACTTATAGAAGATCTTAAGAATTCACCGTTAAAAGCAAATGATATCAAATTCATTTTAAATCATGAGGCGAATAACTTGAATGACCGAGAACTAAAAGTTGAAAAAATTGAAGCGTTATTGGGTAAACTAAAAACCGATTATGAAAAGATCAAGAAAGAACAGAAATCGAAATTTAATGATTCATTAACAGCAGATGAGCAAAAGGAAACTTTAATCGATGTCCTTATGAGTATGGTAGGTGACGATGAAGATTCTGTAAAGACAATTGTCAAGTTTTTAGATAAAGACTGGACAAATGTCACAAATGCCGCTGGAGCAAAAGCATTTATTGATAGTAAATTTGATAAACGAATCAATAGAACCGATATCAATGTTGCTATTGATGCTATTGATGCTTTGTCTCTTGGAGCTGACTCCAAAACCGAACAAAAGAATTTAATCAAAGCAATTTTAAATTCCGTTGCTGATTTCCAAATAAAAATAAGTAAACAAGCACTTCTGGAGCAAACCATATCAAATGCATTTAAGGTAGATGTAACTTTAATTGAGGTAGTGTTAAACCATGCCAAACTTAAACAATTGGCTCCTGGAATAGATCGTATTATTGATTTACTAATAAATGATTTTGACAATGCTATTACTTTGGTAAACTATGCAAAACAATATGCAGCTGTTAGGTTGTTACATAAAATGTTAGTAATGTTAAGTGCATTCAAATTAAACAATACTGAGCTAGAATGGTTCTTTAAAAATAATGCTACTCTTGGTTGGTTAGAATTTGACAGTATTCCTTACAATGCTGGACAAACAGCAATAGATTTTGTGAAGTATGTAACGTTTTGCAAAATTATTTTCCATTCAAAACAATTTACCGCAGTTACTAACCCAATTGATGCAGAAAATCCAATTAATTTCTTTACAATTGCTGATCTTGTTTTGTCTGGGGCTGCAACCAATAGAGATACATTCTTAAATGCGTTTGCTTTGCTTTCTGGTTATGAAAAAGAGGATTTGGATAATATTGATAATCAACTATTTGCTGCTTTTGATATTGGTAATTATAAAAATGTTGAGCACTGGGAAAAGGTATTTGAATGTGCCGATTTTATTAGAAAAATAGGGGCATCTGTTAATCAAATAATAAAATACATCAACCCGATTCTTACTACATTAGAGGTAGATGATTTACGAGCAACTTTAAAATCGCGCTATGATGAAGATACATGGCTAAACACTTTAAAAGAAATAATGGACGACATCCGTCCACAGAAACGGAATGCGTTGGTGGCCTATTTATTGGCTACCAATCCAAACATGAAGGGTGAAAATGATTTATATGAATATTTCCTTGTAGATGTAGAAATGGAAGCATGTATGCCTTCTTCAAGGATTGTGCAAGCTCACAATAGTATTCAACTTTTTGTTCAACGTTGCTTAATGGGATTAGAACCCAATGCTATAGCTGATATCGAAAATGACCCAAACTGGAATCAGTGGAAATGGATGAAAAATTATAGAGTGTGGGAAGCCAATCGCAAAGTATTCCTTTATCCAGAAAATTGGTATGACGTTACATTAACCGATGATAAAACCTATCTGTTGACTGAGTTTATTAATGAAATCCAACAAAACGAACTCACAAATGATACTGCGGAAGACGCTATCAAAAAATACTTAGAAAAACTAGACAATATTGCTTTCCTCGAAGTGATGGCAACCTGGTATGATGCCCCATCAAGAGATATGCATGTATTTGCCCGTACCAAAGGAGGTGATCCATCTATCTATTACTATAGACGTCTTGAAAATGAACGTTACTGGAGTCCTTGGGAAAAAGTAGAATTGGATATTACTGGAGACCACCTATTGGCATTTATGCGAAATAACAGACTACACTTGGCATGGCCAGTGTTTAGCGAAGAAAGCCAACCTGATCAACAATCCAAAATACCTTCACCAAGTGATCAAGGTAACTTCGTTGACACCGACAAACCAAAGAAAAAATTGAAAATACAATTGGCAATTAGTGAATATAACAATAAGAAGTGGCAGCCTAAAAGAGTATCAAAAGATAGTCTATTAACCCCATCCGATTACTCAAGTAATCCTAACGATTTTAGGAGAGATCTCTATTCTTTGAAATATTTTGCATGGCCAAAAATTGAAAACTTTCCAATAAATGAAGTGGTGTGCCTTTTTAAAGAAAAAGAGGATAAAGAAATCCAATATACTAATTTGCTATGCGGGGTATTTAATATTGCTGGATGCAAAGGATATCCAGAATTAATTGATTTGAATAAACTGTTTAGAAATTCAGATTTTAAGCTTCCTATACAAACTCCTGATTTTTTACCCGATTTCGACGATACCGCATTACTCAATCAAAAATATATCGAACAAAATGAAATGGGATTTGATGAGTTAAAAGTTAGAAATGGGATTAGTATATTGGAAACAGCTGATTTTCTAACACTTTTAAATGGTACACCAGGCAATTTCAAAATCTCTTTTCCACATCAATTTACTGCTATTGATTTAGTTTCATTGTTATGTCAATTCTTATTCAATCTTACTAACAATAATAGTGGTTACTCAAACTCAAACAAAATTGTTCGACAAAGATTATTGAGAAAAATTCCTCAAGGCACAATGCTTCCCTATTTTAAAGAAGACAGTAGCCATGCCTACGTAATTATTCCAGGTTTCTATAAAAAAGGAAAGCATAATGATGAATCAACAGGAAATTATATTCTAAATGATTCTGAAAAAAGAACTGCATCAAACGCTTTTCAATTGATAGATGATATTACCAATTGGTATAAAAAAATCACATTTGAATTTCAACAAAACCCTCCCCAAGATGTAGAAACTGCAGTTCAAATTATTTTAATGGACTCTGATTTTCAAAACATATTAAAAGAATTGAGCAAATATTCCGATTTAGATTTATTTTTAAACCTTTTGGTTGGAGTAAGCAGTGACCCAGTGGTTAATGACTTTTTAAAAGAACTGATTCAAGAAGAACCCCTCAAGTATGGAGAGCAATTTAAGAATATGTATCACCCTTTGGTATGTGCATTGAGAAACACTCTTAACAAAGATGGTGTGTCTGCTCTAATGAAACGAGATACACAAATGCAAAAAACGAATTTCAACTTTAAGTCTCATTACAAACCAAATCCCGAAATTGTTGCGCAAACTTACTTTAAAAATCCCGATGGTACAAAAACATTAAGTTATCCGATTGAAGATATAGATTTTGAAAGTGATGGAAGTTACAGTGCATATAACTGGGACTTATTCTTTAGAGTTCCATTGCATATTGCAGGTAGCCTTACTAAAAATCAACGATTTGAAGAAGCGTTAACATGGTTTCATTATATGTTTAATCCAACTGGTGCTTTACCAGGAAATGGAGTACAAAAATATTGGGTAACCAAACCATTCTATTTAAATCAGGAAACGAATTATATAAGTCAGCGAATTGATTCATTAATGTATGCAACAGCTAACTTATCAAATCCCGATATTAAAGAATTGGAATTTGCAGTTGAAGAATGGAGAAACAAACCATTCCGACCAGATGTAGTTGCTCGTTTTCGACCTGTAGCATATCAAAAAGCCTTGTTGATGAAATACATCGATAATTTAACTGAGTGGGGAGATTATTTATTCAGACAAGACACTATGGAATCTGTTGCCCAAGCGACACAGATGTATATATTGGCAGATAAATTATTAGGACCAAAACCAAGAAAAATTCCCACTGCAATCAAAAAACCATATGAAACCTATAACCAGATTGAAGCTAAACTCGATACTTTCGGCAATGCATTGATAGAATTAGAAAATATTCTTCCTGATCTTTCTGTTTTACCAGAAGGAGGAAATGAATTGCCTGCTTCTCCAGTAACGCTATCCATGTTATACTTCTGTATTCCTTCTAATGATAAAATGTTTGACTATTGGGATAAAATAGCCGATAGGCTTTTCAAAATAAGACATTGCCAAAACATTGATGGAATAGAAAGAAGTTTAGCCTTGTTTGCCCCGCCGATAGATCCTGGTATGCTAGTTCGTGCTGCTGCTTCTGGATTGGATTTATCATCTGTACTTGCTGGGTTAAATGCACCAACTCCTTATTATCGTTTTACTATTTTATCACAAAAGGCAAATGAAATTGCTCAAGAAGTTAGAGGCTTAGGAAACTCATTACTTCAGGCATTAGAAAAAAGAGATTCAGAGGCTTTGACACTGTTAAGAAGTGAACTTGAGTTGAAAGTGCTTAATGCCGTTAAGGATATAAAAAAGCTTCAAATAAACGAATCAAAAGAACAAATTGAAGTTTTGAAAAAAACTAAGAAAGTAACAGAAGAGAGACAAAAATATTACAAAAACATTGAGTTTATGAATGCTCTTGAAACTACTTCTCTCACAATGAATGGAATATCAACTATTGCATTTACTGTAGGTTCAATTATGGAAATGGCTGCAGGAGCGGCAGTTCATATTCCCGAAGTAAGTGTTGGAGCATCTGGGTTTGGGGGATCACCTCATGCTGTAGCAAAAGTAACAGGTGGTGAAAAAATATCATCTTCAATTAGTTCTTTTGCAAAAGCTTTGCTACTTGGTTCACAGGTTGTTGATAAGATAGCTGGTGGAATTTCTACTGTAGCAAATTATCAACGAAGATTTGACGACTGGAAACTCCAAGAACGTTTAGCTACAAATGAGTTAGTCTCTATTGAAAAACAAATTACTGCTGCTGAAATTCGTAAAGAAATTGCTGAAACAGATTTGAAAAATCATGAACTCCAAATTGATAATGCTAGAAAAACAGATGATTTTATGCGTTCAAAATTTACCAACAAAGAATTATATGATTGGATGCTTGGACAAATAAGTGCTGTGTATTTTAAATCTTATCAATTAGCTCACGACTTTGCCAAAAAAGCAGAACGTTGTTATCGTTTTGAATTAGGTAATGATGATTCCTATATCTCGTATGGTTATTGGGATAGTATGAAAAAAGGGTTGCAAAGTGCCGATCACTTGATTCATGATATTAAACGAATGGAGACAGGTTACTTAGATAAAAATAAACGAGAGTACGAAATCACCAAGCATGTTTCTTTAGCTCAACTTGATCCTTTAGCATTGGTCAGACTACGTTCAACAGGAGTTTGTGATTTTGAAATTCCAGAGGTATTGTATGATATGGATCACCCAGGTCAGTATTTCAGAAGATTAAAATCTGTTAGTATCAGCCTTCCATGTATTGCTGGTCCTTATACATCTGTAAGTGCCAAATTATCATTGGTAAATAACAGGTATAGAAAAAACACCAACCCAGATAATGCAGCAACAACTGGTTATGCAGAAGATTTTGCCAACGATGAACGCTTTGTTTACAATGTTGGAGCTATCCAATCTATTGCAACCAGTAACGCTCAAAACGACAGTGGCACTTTTGAACTAAACTTTAGAGACGAACGTTATTTGCCTTTTGAAAATACTGGGGCAATAAGTAGTTGGAGATTAGAACTCCCAACCGAGGTGAAACAGTTTGATTATAACACTATTTCAGATGTCATCATGCACATAAAGTATACCGCAAGAGAAGGAGGTTCTGGATTAAAAATGGCATCTAATATTGTCATTAAAGATCAACTTGAAACAATCAAGCAAAGTTTAAGTCAAACTGGACTGCACATAGCTCTCAATATGAAACACGATTTGCCAAACGAATGGTTATTATTTAAAAAGAATGGAACTATTGATTTAACCATTGACAAGTCGAGAATGCCTTACATGGCAAAACCTTTTGATACAACAGAAGTTGAAAGCGTCATATTTCTAGCAAAAATAAAAGATAATCCAGCTGCATTTACAATTAACGTGGATGGTGCTGCTACAAATCTTGCACGCATAGATGATATAGAGATGTGTAAAGGAATTAATTCGAATATTGACTTGAATACTTTATTCTCTATATCAGTTTCAAATGCTGATAAAGTGAAACTAGAAGAGTTGCTATTAATTGTGAAATATAAACTGTAAATACTACTAATCACTTCCTTTAATCTAGGTAGCTGCTATTGTTTCTTTCTAATGTACGTTTGTTAGAAAAATAATAAAAGTAGCTACCTATTTTAATAAGGTTCACCAATGCCTCTAACTTTATGTTGGTAAATTTAACATAGATTCTTATGTTGGAATTTTCTTCTGTTAGCCTTTACTTTAGGTTTAATTAACTTCAAAAGCATATTAAGTATTACAGCATTTAGGATTAAAAACTTTGTCAACTCAAAGGTAGTCTCTCAACTCCCCAATAAACTCACTATCGGACCTAAAACATTTGATTTTTTGTTATTTAGTGATTTTAATTCTCTTTTTAGACATCAAAACAGAAGATAATAACTTGACATTTAAAATAAATGCTTGCCACCAACACATTTATTACATGAAGTCGTTTTTCTTACATTTTATTAGTTTTAAGTGTAAAAAAAGAAAGCGACCAGATGGCAACCTGTTTTATTAAAATTATTTATTTTCTTACACTTAAAATCAATACCTTGATTTTTTTTTATAAAAATAATATATTTATACATTATCGTTAATGATTAAAAAATGCTAAGGAAAAACAGTATATATTAAATAAAATATTATTTTAGTTGTCAAAATTCATTTAAATGAAAACGCTAAAAATCTTTATAATAGAAGACGATCCTTTTTTTGGTGAAACATTACGATATCATTTGCGATTAAATCCCGATTATGATGTCTATCTTTTTGCATCTGGAAAAGAGTGTATTGAGAATCTGCATAAAAATCCTGATATAATTTGCCTTGACTTTGGCTTACCTGATATTTCTGGAGATACTCTTTTGAAAAAAATTCAAGCGTTTAATAATGCTATTCCAATTATTATTATCAGTGGTCAGGAAGATATTGAGGTTGCTGTGAACTTTTTGAAATCTGGGGCAAGGGATTATATTGTTAAAAATAATCATACTAAAGATATCCTGTGGAACTCAATCATCAAAATTAGAGAAAAAATTAATCTCGTTAATGAAGTTGAAGAACTAAAAGAACAACTGGAACAAAAATTTAGTTTTGAAAAAACAATTATTGGCCAAAGTGAAGCTATAAAAAGTGTTTTTAATAAAATAAACAAGGCTATAAACACCAATATAAATGTTTCTATTACTGGTGAAACAGGAACAGGAAAAGAAGTTGTTGCAAAAGCTATTCATTATAACTCGGATAAAAAAAACAAACCTTTTATAGCTGTAAATATGGCGGCAATCCCAAAAGAGTTAATAGAAAGTGAATTCTTCGGTCATGAAAAAGGAGCTTTTACTGGTGCCGAAAATAGAAGAATTGGAAAATTTGAACAAGCAGATGGAGGCACCATTTTTCTTGATGAAATTGCAGAACTTGACCTAAACCTACAAAGTAAATTACTTCGTGTTTTGCAAGAAAGAGAAGTTATAAGACTTGGCGGAAAAGAAGGCATTAAGTTTAATGCAAGGTTGATAATTGCAACCCATAAAGATCTAGCACAAGAAGTTAAAAAAGGCAACTTTAGAGAAGATTTGTACTATAGAATCATCGGTTTACCTATTGAACTACCTCCATTAAGAGATAGAGGAAATGACAAATTATTACTGGCAAAATATTTTATCGATATGTTTACTAAAGAAAATAAGATGAAAACTATTTCATTATCCAAAGAAGCAAAAGATAAATTATCTAAATATTCTTTTCCTGGAAATATTCGCGAACTGAAATCGATTGTTGACTTAGCATGTGTAATGAGCGACGGAAAAGAAATTCAAGCAGAAGATTTGACTTTTACAAGTGTTAATGATACCAGTTTTTTTCTTTCCGAAGAGAAAACTTTAAAAGAGTATACTTCAGAAATCATTCTACATTATCTTAAGAAAAACAATAATGATGTTCTAAAAACAGCTGCAAAACTCGACATTGGGAAATCAACCATTTACAATCTAATTCAATCATTAGAATCTAAAAATTAACATTATATGAAAGTAGCCTCGATTTTATATAAAAACAATGATTTCAGAATAGGAAAAAACGAAGATAATTTAGATTTCACAAAAGCGCAATTAGTTCTTGGCTTTGGCTCAAGTAAATTAGTTTCGCAATCAAAATCTTTTGAAGATATAAAAAATAAATTTCCAAACGCTCAAATTGCATTATGCTCTTCGGCCGGAGAAATTTTTGGCGTCGAAGTTTTAGATGATACTATTTCGCTCGTTGCCATTGCATTTTCATCTTCAACAATTAACATATCAGAAGTAAATATTGACGCCTTTAATTCGAGTTATGATGCTGGAGTTTCATTAGTCGAAAATCTACCACCCGAAAACTTAAAAATGATATTTGTACTTTCAGATGGTGGAAAAGTAAATGGCAGTGAACTTGTAAAAGGAATGAATGCTGCTAAACACAGTGGAACTCTTATTACAGGAGGATTAGCTGGTGACGGAACCCAATTTGAAAAAACATTCGTTGGATTAAACAAATTACCAGAGACAGGAAAAATTATTGCAATTGGATTTTATGGTGATAAACTAGTATTATCTCATGGCTCCATTGGTGGATGGGAAAGTTTTGGACTAGAACGAACGGTTACTAAATCAAAAGACAATGTTCTTTATGAAATAGACGGTAAAAATGCTTTAGATTTATATAAAAACTACTTAGGAAAATATGCCGAAGAACTTCCTGGATCGGCACTACTATTTCCGTTATCTATAAAATTATATCAAGACCAAGAACCCATTGTAAGAACAATACTTTCTATTGACGATAAAAACCAATCGATGACTTTTGCAGGCGATATCCCAAAGGAAAGTAAAGTACGATTTATGAAAGCTAACTTCGACAGGCTAATTGATGCGGCAAGTGATGCGGCAAACATTTGTTTAGAAATGGATAATTCCAATACAAAGTTGGCTATTTTGATAAGTTGTGTTGGAAGAAAAATAATTTTAAGCAATAGAATTGATGAAGAAGTAGATGCAGTTTCAGAAGTTTTTAGCAACAAAACATTACTCACTGGATTTTATTCGTATGGAGAAATTTCACCCTTAAAACCTATGGCTAATTGTGAATTACATAACCAAACAATGACCATTACTTGTATTAATGAATTAGATTAATTATGAGCTATCATAAACTTTTACAAAGACAAATCAATAAATATTTGACTCCAGATTGTACAGAAAACCCTTTGTTTAAAGAGTTTATTCAAGCTGTAAATTATTCTTATCAGTCTTACGAAAGAGATAAAGAGTTGATGGACCATGCCTTTAAGGAAAGTGAAAAAGAATATAATGAAATAAATAATAGTTTAAAGAAAGAATTTGACCTGAAAAAACAATCAATTTCTAATTTATATGATAGTCTTGAGGTACTTGAAGGAGGATTTGATGAAATAAAAAGCGATGATGACGTCGATGATTTATTGTATATTTCCAAATACTTAAGCAAACAAATTGAAAAAAGAAAGGAAATTGAACACAATCTTTCTACAACTGTTGAATTATTAAAAACATTACTAGCAAACCTTCAATCTGGAATACTTGTTGAAGATGAAAATAGGAAAATTCTATTTACAAATCAGTTGTTTTGCGATATGTTTTCTATTCCTGTTGCACCCGAGATAATGATTGGTGTTGATTGTACCAACTCGGCTGAGCAATCAAAATTGATGTTTAAAAAACCTGAGGATTTTAGCCCAAGAATTGATGAAATTTTAAAAAATAAAAAAATTCATACAAATGAACTTCTTGAAACAGCCAATGATCATTTTCTTGAAAGAGATTATATTCCAATATACATAAATAATGAATACAAAGGGCATTTATGGAAATATACAGATGTTACACAACGCATACAATCTAAGACATTGTTGGAGCAGAGTGAAGAACGTAATAGATTGATAATGAACTCTGCATTAAATGCAATAATAAATATTGATGGCAATGGTAAAATAACTTTTTGGAACACACAGGCAGAAAAAATTTTTGGATGGAAGCGTCAGGAAGTTATAGGAAAACTTTTGTCAGAAACGATTATTCCTAATCAGCACAGATTGGGCCATAATGAAGGGATGAAACACTATTTGAGTACTGGCGATGGTCCAGTTCTAAACAAGCAATTAGAATTACCTGCGATAAACAAAAAAGGAATAGAATTTCCTGTTGAAATTTCAATTACACCAATAAAACAAAATGATGAACTGTTTTTTTGTTCATTTATTCAAGATATTTCTGAACGTAAAAATGCAGAAAATCAACTTAAATATCAGGAAGAAAAGTATAGAAACATCATAGCCAATATGAATTTGGGATTGATAGAAGTTGATAATAATGAAATCATAAAGTATGTTAACCAAAGTTTTTTAGAAATTTCTGGGTATGAAATGAACGAGTTAATTGGGAAAAATCCATCCAAGATGTTTGTTTTTGGTGAAAACATTGAAATAATGAAGAACAAGCAAAGTTTAAGAGAAAAAGGGATCTCTGATATTTATCAAATTCCAATTAAAAATAAACGTGGCGAATTACGATGGTGGGCAATAAGCGGTGCTCCAAATTTTGATGACAAAGGAAATCTTTTGGGTTCTATAGGCATTCATCTTGATATTACCGAACAAAAACAATTAGAAATCGATCTTGAAAATGAAAAACTAAAAGCCGAAGAAGCTTCAAAAGCTAAAGAAGCATTTTTGGCTAATATGAGTCACGAAATCAGAACTCCTTTGAATGCAATAATTGGCTTTTTAAGAGAATTAAGCAAACAAGAATTAACAGATTTACAAAAAAAATATATCGAAAATAGTTCGATAGCTTCTAAACATTTATTAGCGATTATTAATAACATTTTGGATATTTCTAAAATTGAAGCTGGGGAAATGTCACTTGAAAGTGAAGATTTTATTTTAGAAAAAAGTATTGCTAATGTTGTAACAGTGTTATATCCAAAGGCTCAACAGAAAGGTATAAGTTTAAATTCGAAATGCAATTCTTTAATCGCTGGTGTTCTAAAAGGGGATGCGTTAAGAATTGAGCAGATTTTATTTAATCTTGTTGGAAATTCACTCAAATTCACTCAAAAAGGTGAGATCAACATTAGCTGTAATCTAGTTAAAGATTACACTTATTCACAAGATATTTCTATCTCAATTTCAGATACTGGAATAGGAATGGATAAAGAATTTCTATCTTCTATTTTTAGAAAATTCTCTCAAGAAGACAAAGAAGTGACAAGAAAATTTGGTGGTACTGGTCTTGGAATGGCTATTACCAAAGAACTTGTACAACTTATGAAAGGAAAAATTGAAATTGAAAGCGAAAAGAATGTTGGCACTACTATTCATATTTTTCTTCATTTTAAAAAAGGAGATATAACAAATCTAAAAAAGGATCAACAAGAAACAAGTTCTACTTCTCTAGAAAATATTTCCATTTTACTAGTAGAAGATAATGATATGAATAGAATGGTTGCTCAAAATTCTTTACAATATTATAATTGTAACGTTACCGAAGCTGAAAATGGTGTAGAGGCATTAGAAATTTTGAAAAAAGAAAACTTTGATATTGTTCTAATGGATATTCAAATGCCCGAAATGGACGGTATTGAAGCAACAAAAATAATTAGAACAGAGTTTAAACTTTCAATTCCCATTATTGCATTAACCGCAAATGCATTTAAATCTGAAATTGACAAATGCAAAAAAGCAGGAATGAATGACTATATTACAAAACCTTTTGATGAAACAAATCTAATAGAAACAATTGCAAAACACACTATTAGAAAAGAGGATAAATTATCAAATGTTGAAAAAATTGAAAAAATTGAAAAACTATATAATCTTAGTTCATTAAATAATTTGAGTAGAGGAAATAGAGAATTTGTTGAAAAAATGATAGTTATCTTTATAAATCAAACCAACACTACTATTGAAAAAATTCAAAATGCCATAGAAGCCGATAACTTCATGGAAGTTAGCCAATTAATCCACAAAATAAAACCCAGTATTGAAGGCATTGGGGTAATCTCAATATTAAACGACGTAAAACATCTCGAGAAAATTACAAAGGAATCACCGAACAAACAAGAAATTGAATCTGTTTTCTCGGTTATCAAAACTACACTTAAAAAAGTTGTAATTCAATTGCAACAAAACGAAATCAACCACTAGACTGGAAAACTATTCCAAATTTTGGAAAATTATTGACCATGTCAAAAACACAAAAGTCTGATATTTAACAACTTGTGTTTTTGGCTCAGCTTTGGTTAAGTCTATTTGAAATTAATAGTAATTCAAATGGAAAATCAAAATCAATTCAAATTTTTTATTGTTGACGACGATATTTTTTTGTGCAAACTTGTATGAACAATATTTAAAAAACAACAATTATAATGACGTCTCATACTTTAGTAACGGAAATGATTGTTTAAACTGTTTAAACCAAAATCCAGATATCATATTATTAGACCACAATATGGATGATATGACTGGTTTTGAGGTCCTCAAAAAAATAAAGCGCTATAATCCAGATATATATATTGTAATGATATCTGGTCAAGAAAATATTAAAACTGCAGTTGATGCTCTAAAATACGGTGCTTTTGATTATGTTATTAAAGATGGAAATGTTTGTGAGAAATTGACACAGATTATCAATAACATTAGTAAAGTAAAACAACAATTAAAAAAAGCGAATCCAAATTTTATTCAAAGACTATTATCCTTTTTATAAAATTATCAAGACTAAAAGACACAAAAAATAAATATAATAGTAAACAATGAACATGAAAATCTTTATAAAATTATCATTATTCGTTTTGCTTCTCACTTCTTGTAAGACACAAAACGTATTGGTTTCAAAAACTGAAACTAACGACACTACAAGCTTTTCTTACAATCAAAATTACCAGTACAAAATAAGAAAAGATGACAAAATTTCTATATCTGTTTGGGGTGAAGATAACCTAAGTGTTGGTTCTGTATACGGAATTTATAATTCTAACGAAGTCTATGGAAAATGGCTTTTGGTAGATGCCAATGGCAATGTCGAGGTGCCAAAAATAGGAACAAAAAATGTTGTTAATAAAACTATTCCTGAGCTAAAGTCTGAAATTAAGAATGAATTAAAGCAATATTTGGTAAATCCTGTTGTAGATGTAAAAGTGCTCAATAAAGAAATTACCATTATTGGTGAGGTTAGAAACCCAAACACAATTCAGGTTGATAAAGACCATAATAATTTACTTGAAATGATAAGTAAAACTGGAGGATTTGATTTTTATGCAAATCTAAAATCTATAAAGGTACTTCGTCAAGAAGATAACAATGTTAGGGTTACAACTATAGATTTAACTACTGCAACCGATATTTTAAACCAAAATATCCAATTACATCCAGGCGATATTGTTATTGTTCCTTCTAAAAAGAATAAAGAATTTGATAAACGTATCTCTACAATCATTCCGTTTACAACAACAGTAAGCGCAGCAGCAATTATAATGGGATTATTCTAATACAACAACTATGAACGAGAACATTAGATTACTCAAACCTCTTTTAAGAGGATTTCCTATCATAATTCTTGTTATGTTACTTTCTATTTTGGCGGCCAAAAAATACTTAAATTATGTAACCCCGATGTATGAAAGCACAGCTATGCTTAAACTTGCCGATGTAAATGAAGGCGTTCCTGGTGCTAACCTATTTAAAGATTTAGATGTATTTGCTTCTGCCAATAAAATTGCAACCGAAATCGAAGTTTTAAAATCAACAACACTTATTGAGAAGACAATTTCAGAATTATCTTTTGATTTAGAAATATACCGAAAAGGTAACATCCGTTCTGTAGAATTGTTTACTAAATCTCCTATTCATATTGAAGGTGTTTTTGACTCTGATAAAGCGTTAGACAAAAGATATTCTTTACAAGTAATATCAAAAGATAGCTTTTTGTTTTCCTATCCAGAATCCAAAACCAAAATAAAAGGGACTTTTGGCAAACTGTTAGTAATCGAAAATGGAAAGTTATTAATCACTTTAAATGAAGATTTTATCAACTCTAAAAAAGATTTAAAAATAATTGACAATTACGAATTTGAATTTTTAAGTACGCAAAAGCTATTGGACAAAATCAATAAAAATTTAGATATAGTACCCGTTGATAAAGATGTTCCTATTATAAGAATTAACCTAAAAAGTAATGTTCCCGAAAAAGCGGCTTTGTTTGTAAATAAATTGGCCGAAATATATATTAAAGATTATATAGAAAATAAATATAGGGCCGCTAATATAACCGCTTCTTTCTTAAAGAATGAAATTGATGGTGCTCACAAAAAACTTTCCGAATCTGAAGAAAATATTCAAAACTACCGAGACAAAAGAAATATTGTTAATGTTCGTCAAGAAACAGAAACCGATTTGCGTAAAATTTCGCAATTAAAAATTCAACAAACGAACATCAAGATGAACCTTGATGCGATTAAAGATTTGAATAAATATATTGCCTCTGGTAAAAATGATTATATGAGTTTGGCACCAAATTTTGAGGCTTTTACCGATTTACTTTCAACAGAAATGGTAAAAAATATGAAGAAATTACAGGCAGATAAAAAAGATTTACTATTAACCTATACACCAGAAAACGAAAAAGTTAAAATAATTGATGCCAAATTAAAAGACTTGGTTGATTATCAAATAGAAAGTATAAAAAATACTGAAAAAAATCTACAAATAAAATACAATGAACTTTCTAATGATATAGATGAAGCAGAAAGCGTTTTTATTGGTCTTCCCGAAAAAGAAAAAATGTTGACTATTTTGGATAGAGAATTCAATTTATATGAGAAAAATTACAACTTCTTGAATGAAAAAAGAATTGAAGCTGAAATTGCAAAGTCGGCCAAAATTGCTTTTCACAAAATTATATCGCCTGCCAAAATTGCAAAATCGCCTGTTTCACCTATAAGAGGAATCATAATTATCGTTGCTGCTTTTTTGGGTCTATTAGGTTCAATTATGGCAATTTATATTATTCATTATGCTAAAGCAAAAGTAAATGACACCTTTACAATTGAAAAAAACAGTACAATTTCAATAGCTTTTTCAACACCTTTTATTAAAAAAACAGAAAATATAAAAGACAATTTCTTGAAAGAAGCAATACAAATGGAACTCAAAGGTTTACTCCAAAAACAAAGCATAATTGTAGTAAGTTCTTATGATAAATCTAGTGATCACCTCTTTCATTCCAAAAACTTAATTAATGCCTTCATCACGCAAGGCAGAAGCGTTTTAACAATAGATACCACTGGAGAGTTGAAAAATTTGGTTCCAAAAAATGGATATATAAATTATGCAGGAAAACAATTTTTAAGCTATACAAAGACCACTTTCTTAAACGAAATTCAAACAAAAATTAAAGAGTATGACTTATGTGTAATTCACAATCAAAGTATCAAAGAAGACCAATTGGGATTACTTTTTATGAGTTTGGCTACACAAAATCTAATTGTACTTGATAGTCGTAAAACAGCCGAAAAAAACATTGTAAAAATTGAATTATTAAAAGATGAATACCAATTACCAAGTGTTTGGTTTGTACTAAATAAAGCTGGTTATAACCCAAATGTAATGATTGAAGTAAAAAAACGTTGGGACAAATACTTTAAAAAACAAATAGCTTAAAAATGAACCACATCAAAAAAATAGTGCTGTCTCAAGCGTCTTTGGTCTTTTTTGACCAAGCAATTTACAGTGGAACAAACTTTTTATTGACACTATTCATAGCACAAACGCTAGATGTAAAAAATTTTGGAGCGTTCTCAACAATTATACTTGTTACTTATCTAATAATGAGCATTATAAATGCATTGCTCATTCAACCTTTTCAAGTTTCAATATCAAAAACTTCAAAGAAAAAGGAATATTATGTGTCTTTATTCCTATGGTTAGTAGTTTTGCTACTTTTTTTCATGTTCGTAGTGAAGCTGCTAACCCTTTTTTTTTCTTTTAGTTCTCATTCTAATCCGATTATTTGTTTTATTAGTGGTTATATTTTTCAGGATTATTTTAGAAAATTCTTTCTATCATTAGCATCTATTTTCACAACATTGCTAATAGACTTACTATTCCTAACGATTGTATTAATTGGAATTTTCTTATTTTACAATCAAATTGATTTAACAATTACACTTTGGATAATAGGTTTGGCAAACTTTATTTCTGCCGTTCCTGGATTAGTCTTTATTTTCAAGAACTATGAAAGTCCAACATCCTGGATGTTTTTTTTAAGTAATCATATTTCTCAAGGGAAATGGTTGTTTAACGTAGCTGTTTTACAATGGAGTTCAAGTAATTTCTTTGTACTAGTTTCTGGTATTTATCTTGGAATTGAAGCATTGGGAGCATTACGATTAGTGCAATCATTCTTCGGAGTAATAAACATCATTTTACAATCTGTAGAAAATTATTACTTACCTAAAGTAGCAAAAATATTTAATGAAAATGTTGCAAACGCAAAAATATATTTATATTCTATTACGGTTTATGGAGCTATTTTGTTTGGGTTTTTGCTTTCAATATTATTTCTTTTTTCTACAGAAATTATTGTGTTGGCTGGCGGAACAAAATACCAAGAATATGGTTATCTTGTAAAAATTATTGCCGTTTTATATTTCTTTATTTTCTTAAGTTATCCAGTTAGAATTGCTGTAAGAATACTAGTTTTAAATAAAATCTTCTTTATCGGTTACTTACTCTCATTTGTATTTTCAATTTTAACTTTTCATTTTTTACTAAAATATTCCGGGCTTTATGGAGCAGTTTCGGGATTAATTTGCAATCAAATTATCATGATTTTATATTGGCAAAATCAGCTCACCAAAAATAATTTCTACCTATGGAAATAATTCATATAGTATTAGGAAAAGCCAATCCTGATAGGATGAATGGCGTTAACAAAGTGGTATATCAATTAGCAACCAAACAAACAGAATTTGGAGAAAAAGTAGCTGTATGGGGAATCACAAATGATACCAAAAACAATTATGGCGAGCGCAATTTTGAAACACGTTTGTTCCTAAAAAGTCCAAATCCATTCTGTGTTCCAAAAGAAATAGAAGCGGCTATGATTGAGAAAAAAGGAAAAGCAGTTTTTCATATTCACGGTGGTTGGGTTCCTGTTTTTTATTCCATTGGAAAATTACTTCATAAACATGAACTCTATTATGTTTTTACACCACATGGAGCCTATAATACCATTGCTATGAAAAGAAATTTTTGGGTTAAAAAATTGTATTTTAAATTATTTGAAAAGAAAATTTTAGACTGTGCTACAAAAATTCATTCCATAGGAAAAAGTGAAACTATTGGATTATGCTATATATACAAGAACAAAAAGACGATTTTGGTTCCATACGGTTTTGAAAACAATACTAAAATAACACTTGAAAAATCAAAAAACGAAAGTATTATTTATGGTTTTATCGGAAGATTAGACATCTACACAAAAGGTTTAGACACACTAATTACGACTTTCAAAAAACACCTTATTCAAAATCCTACAGTTAAACTTTGGATAGTTGGTGATAGCAACGAAAAAAATAAACTCAACCAAATGATTATTGAAAAAGGTCTTCAAAACAACGTTACTCTTTTTGGCGGAAAATTTGGGAAAGAAAAAGAAGATTTATTAAATCAAATGGACATTTTTGTTCATCCATCAAGAAATGAAGGATTGCCAACTTCGGTAATAGAAGCCGCAAGCTATGGAAAACCATGCATTGTAACAGCTGCAACAAACATTGGCGACCTTATTTACCAATACCAAGCTGGCGAAATGATTATGGAGCAAAATAGTGATGAGTTAGAAAAATCAATGGAAAAACTAACTGCTATTTGGAACAACCAAGAAGATTTTATGGTTATTCGTCATAATGCTATAAACATGGTAAAAGACAAATTTAATTGGAAAAAAGTCATTCAAGAATTTAATTCTAAACTTTACAGCAACTAATGAATCTTGTAGCAACATCCAGCAATGAAGCCTTTCTAAAGAAAATAAACAATTATATGTTTATTGTTCTGTTATTGATGGTTGCTTGCTTTTTTACTTGGAGTGAAAATGTAAACATCACTCGTGGTATCAAAATAGTTGGCAGAATGGGTGTTATGATTTCTTCAATCTTAATTTATAAAAAAATAATTAAGCACGGAGCTGTCAACACTATGGGTTATAAAAACTCTTTTGCCTCTTTATTTTATATCGGTTATTTGTTTTTAGGCTTGCTATCTTTCATGTGGAGCACTAACCCAGGATTTAGTGCATTACAATGGTTTATGACTTTTCAAAGTTTTGTTTTTGCTTATTTTTTTATCAAAAGTTTAAAAATTTTAGATACTTTTTATCAAGGACATACTATAAGATTATACCACTTATTAGGAAACTCAGTTTTTATTTTGCAACTCATTTTTGTTGTTGGAATGTGGATTAATCCAGATGTTTTTTTTAGACTTACTAATGGTGGTGAAGAAGCAAGACTTGGCGGAACTATCATGAATCCAAACGAACTTGGAATGTTAGCTGGCGTTGGTATTGCATGCTTAATCTTTGATCTTTATAGATTTAAATATAACGTTTGGACGATTATAAAAATACTTGTTATTTTTTATGCTCTTTTCATGACGGGTTCACGATCATCACTAATTGGCGCATTATTAATCATCTTTTTTCATATAAATCAAACCAAACAAAAAGGTTTGAAACTGGCAATTATTGGTGGTGTTTTACTTGTGATGCCTTTTGCAATCAACGAAATGATTTTAAAAGGTGGCGACAAAGAACGTTTAGAAGAAATTTTAACACTTACTGGAAGATTGCCCTTTTGGCAAGCATTAATAACCGAAGGCTTGCCACGTGAACCACTTTTAGGTTTTGGCTATATGCGAATAGATTATAAAGAATTCTTTCAAAGTGTGCATACTTATCCAGGCAAAATGACACATAATACTTTTATGCAAGTACTTATGAATTTGGGGTTTATTGGACTAACCATAGCCTTATTTCAAGTATTTTTTACCGTAAAAGCCTTTTTTACAGAAGATAAAGAAACAAGACTAATGCTTATCGGAATTCTAATTCCAATTTTAATCAACTCATTCACCGAATTTGGAATTTTTGGAGAAAGCAACTACGGAATTCTATTTTATCAATTGATTATTTTTTCTGTTGCATTCAAAAACAGAACGCACCTTACTCCTATCCAAAAACTTCATTTAAAGAAAAGAAGACCCGAAATTTTCGTGTAATTCATTTCCAAAAAAAAGCAAAATTCCAAATTTTGGAAAAATAATATTCCTAAATAAAAATATAAAATACTGTATATTAGTATTTTATGATTATGGCACGATTATAATATTATACTTGAAAATTAAATTTTTACAATGGAAAATATTTTTGCTAAAATCGGTTATTCAATTTCTTCAGCGACAAAAGATGCAGTTAATGTTGTTGATTTACTTTTTATAAACAATCCTGATGGATCACCAAGATGGATTTGGAATGCTAATTGTCCAAAACCTTCCTTTCTAAAATTCTACAACGTAGGAAGCAATAAAGCTCTTGTATTTGCAACAGTAATCAAATTGGTTTTTATTTTAAAATTGCAAAAATTGGTCTTCAAAAAAAGAAGTTACTCTTTTACCAAACTAAGAGAACCTATAATTGACTGCAATGATAATTGGGCACTTTTTACTGGAACTGTTGGTCCAAACAATAAAAGTGTTTTGTATGTAAACAATAGTTTTTTCAAAATTGCAACTTCTGAAAATGCTGAAAAATTGATTAAAAATGAATATTCTGTTTTAGAAGAATTAAACAATACATCCATTTCTTTTGAAGTTCCAAAAGCAGTTATGGTAAATGAAAATATTTTGCAAGTTTCTGATGTTTCTGCAAAAGGGAAAAGAATCAAAAAATTTATACCTCAACACATGAATGTTTTATCAGAAATGAGAAATATTGATACGAATTTTGTCAAAGTTATGAAATGGGAATTGTTTCAAAATTTGAAAAATGATTTTAAAAACATTGATGACAATCGCATTCCGAAAAATATAATCCGAAAAATAAATAGTCTATTAGCCGAAATTAAAAACGACGAATGGATTGAATTAACTTTTTCTCATGGCGATTTTACACAATGGAATTTATTTGAAAAAAAAGAAAAACTAGCTATTTACGATTTTGAATTAGCTAGTTATGATAAACCAAAAGGATTTGACTTCTTTCATTTTGTAATACAAAACAGTGTTTTGGTTGACAGAAAATCTTGGAAAGAAATTGTCGAAGACATCCACAAACTTGGTAAAAATAAATTGTTTGATAATAATGTGACTAAAACATATTCTTATATAAAATGGTATTTGCTTATTAATTGTATGCATTATCTAAAAGTGTATTCAGAACAAAAAGAGTGGCATGTTCAAATTAATTGGTTAATCCAAACTTGGGATGAAGCTTTAAACACGTTTTTAACTCAGCGTTATTCTCCAAGAGAGTTAATTATAATGGATTTGTTTGATGCTATTCAAAATCAAGAATATGCAGCATTAAAATTTCAAAATGGTTTTCCAGAAAAACTAGATTTGAATTCAGATATCGATTTGGTTATTGATAAAAAAATGAATGATTCAATCCTTCATCTTTTGAAAAACCACACATTAGTATCAAAAATCACTGTTTCCGAAAAATCGTTTATGAATACAATTCAAGTTTTTACAAACGATGGCGAAATTCTATCATTAGATTTGATTTGGCAATTAAAACGTAGAAATCTTGAAATTTTAGACACAAAAAAAATAATTGCAACAAATTTTGCTACTAGTTATGGTGTCAAAAATGCTTCAACCCTTGATACTGCTAGATATATAGTATTATTTTATATTTTGAACAATGCAAAAATTCCAACTAAATATTTAGTTTATGGACAGGCAATTCAGAATTCAGAAAACCCAATTGATTTAATTATAAAAGAATATTTCATCGATACTAAAAAAGATAAACAACTATTAGTAGATTTCATCAAAAACAACAAACAAAACAAAGCTGCAAATTATCTAAAAAACACTATAAACTATTTAGTTGATACCGCTAAAAATTTCAAAAAAAGCAACGGTTTTACAATAACTTTTAGTGGTGTTGACGGTTCGGGAAAATCAACTGTTATAAAAAATATTGCTTATAAAGTCGAAAAACAACTTCGCAAACCTGTTATTGTTTTGCGTCATCGTCCATCTGTTTTACCTATTCTAAGTGTTTGGACAAAAGGAAAAGAAAAAGCGCATCAAGATGCAATATCAAATCTTCCAAGGCAAGGAAAAAACGAAAACTTCTTATCGTCATTACTCCGTTTTACTTATTACTATTGCGATTATTTGTTTGGACAATTTGTAATTTATTTCAAATATATTTCAAGAGGCTATGTGGTAATTTATGATCGTTACTATTTTGATTTTATCAATGATGGTAAACGAAGCAACATTGTGTTACCAAAAAGCATTTCAAAATTAGGTTATCATTTTTTACTTAAGCCAAAATTTAATTTTTTCCTTTTTGCAGATGCCAATGTAATTTTAAAGAGAAAGAAAGAATTAACCAAAGCAACGATTGAAGAATTAACCAAGGAATACAGTTCTTTTTTTGACTCACGAAAAGTAAAAAGCAGCTCTTCGGTTTATGAATCAATTAACAATGAAGAATTGGATGTTACTTTAAATCATATTGTAAAAACTATCATCCAAGCCTAAAATGAAAGCTATAATTCAAAAGATAATTCAGCTTCGCAACCCCAATTTTAAGTTTGATGAAGCTTTAAACACAAGAGCTTTACTCCAATTTATTTGGATACAAGTTTGTAGCATAATTCGTGGTTTGAAAGTGCTTTTGTTCCTAAAAAATCCAAAAGGTATGCTACTAGGAAACGGAGTAACTTTTTTCAATATCTCAAAAATTCAATATGGAAAATTCCTTCGATTAGGAAATCAGGTTTATGTTTCTGCATTGAGCAAAAACGGAATTCAATTTGGCGATAATGTTTCCATCGGAGCCTATAGCCGTGTTATAGTTTCAACATCTTTAACCGAAATTGGTGACAAAATCAGTCTTGGAAATAATGTCGGAATTGGAGAATTCGCTTATTTAGGTGGCGCAGGTGGTTTAGAAATTGGTGACGAATGCATCATTGGTCAATATTTAAGTTGTCATCCCGAAAATCATAATTATCAAGACACCTCTATTTCTATTCGTCATCAAGGTGTAACAAGAAAAGGGATAAAAATTGGTAAAAACTGTTGGATTGGGAGTAAAGTCACAATTTTGGATGGTGCAACAATAGGAAATGGAAGCATTATTGCCGCAGGAAGTGTCGTAACCAAATCTTTTCCAGAAAACTCAATTATAGGTGGTATTCCTGCCAAATTATTAAAAACTAGGATTCATGAATAGTAAAACAATTTTAGCAACTTGCTACGCAGTAAATCCATATAAAGGTTCAGAAGACGGAATGGGTTGGAATTTTGTATATCAAATTGCTCGTTTCAATAAAGTTATTGCCATTACAAGAGAAAATAACCAGCCCGCAATTGAAAAATTCATGGCAGAAAATCCGAATGAAATATATAAAAACATCACTTTTTTATATTTTGATTTACCCTATTGGATGCGTTTCTGGAAAAAAGGCGGTCGAGGTGCTATGTTATATTATTATATGTGGCAACGCAGAATTATTCCTTTCATCAAAAAACAAAATCTAAATTTTGATGTTGCACATAATGTGAATTTTCACAATGATTGGACACCAAGTTTTCTTTATAAACTAAAAAAGCCAATGGTCTGGGGACCAATTGGGCATCATCCTATAATTCCAAATCAATATTTAAAATCTTATCCGATTAAATATTTGATTATTGACAGAGCTACATGGTTGGTAAAAAAACTATTTTGGAATTTATCGTTTTCGTTAAAGAAAACAGTGAAAAATGCAGATCATATTTTGTGTATGAATACATGTATTCCTTCTGTTTTAGAATTTAAAGACCAGTCCTTTTCTATTCAACCATCTGTTGCTACCGAAGATTTTTTTGAAGGTCAAATTACCAAAAAAGAAAGTTTTAAAGTCATTAGTGTTGGTCGATTTGTACCTTTAAAAGGATTCGATTTAACATTACACTCATTTATAAAATTCATTTATTCAATAACTATCCCTGAAAGAAAAAATTGTAAACTCATATTGGTAGGTACTGGTCCAGAAAAAGGTCTTTATCAAAAAATAATTGCCGACAATAAAGTTGAAAAATATGTAGAAATAATCGAATGGATTGAAAGAAAAGAGTTGATGAAGTTATATGAAAAAGCTTCCGTTTTTCTTTTTCCGTCACACGAAGGTGCTGGAATGGTTGTTGCCGAAGCATTGTCTTTTGGTTTACCAATCATTTGTTTAAACAACGAGGGACCAGGAGAATTTATTACAACAAATTGTGGTTTTGCTGTTCAACAATTAGATTACAACAATACTATTTTCGAACTAAAAGAATCGCTTCAAAAACTTTACTTTGATAAAGAATTATTATATAAAATGAGTCTTGGCGCTAGAAAACAATTTGAAGAAAGATTCACTTGGAACAGTCGTGGCGAGCATTTAAAAAACATCTATAACAAATTGTAGTCATGAGAGTTATTGCAACCCATTTACTAAACGATTTTAGCGGAAGTCCAAAAGTTTTGATGCAATTACTAAAAAGCTGGACAAAAAACAATATTGAAACTCACCTTTATACCTGCGGCAACAGAGAAGGTTTTTTATCTAATATTCATGGAGTTAATAATCATTTTTATTGGTACAAATTTGCTAAAAATCCATTTGTTCGTTTGGCTTTTTTAACTATTAGTCAACTTTTTTTAGGCATCAAATTATTTTTCTTTCTCAAAAAAACAGATATTTTGTATGTAAATACAGTTTTGCCTTTTGGAGCAGGAATTATAGGAAAAATAAAAGGATGCAAAGTGATTTATCATATTCATGAAACATCTATGAAACCTTTAATTTTAAAGAAATTTCTCTTTGCTATTGCACGTTGGTCGGCTACCGAAGTTGTTTATGTTTCTAACTTTTTGGCAAACCAAGAGCCAACAAAAAATAAAAAAAGAGTACTTTACAATGTACTTGAAAAAAACTTTGTAGAGCAAGCTAACTTAAATTTCAAAAAAGAAAAATCAGAAAAGATTGTCTTGATGATTTGCTCATTAAAAGCTTATAAAGGTGTAAATGAGTTTCTAAAATTGGCACAATTAAATCCAAAATTTATTTTCAAACTAGTTGTAAATGCTAATCAAAATGAAATTGATGATTATTTTAAAAACGATACAATTCCGTCAAACTTGATAGTTTATCCAACTCAAAAAGACACACATCCTTTTTACAAAGAAGCATCAGTTTTAGTCAACCTATCCAATGTTAATCTATGGGTTGAAACATTCGGATTAACTATTTTAGAGGGAATGGTTTACAGATTACCTACAATAGTTCCTCCTGTTGGCGGTGTTGTAGAACTTGTTGACGAAGGTAAAAATGGTTACCTGATAGACAGTAAAAATTATGCCTTAATTTCGGAAAAACTCAATGCTTTATTTTCTAATGCAACTTTGTATAATGCTATGAGCAAAAATGCCATTAAGAAAAGCAAGTTCTTTGGAGAAGACTATTTTGAGAATGAATCTATAAGAATACTTTCCAACTAATATAAAAATTCCAAAATTTGGAAACTGTATTTTGAATAACGTATTGTATTTCAATATTTTATAATATTGGCTTTATTTTGGCATTCTGATTAATATCACAAAATTAATAATTACCCTAAATGGAAAAACAAAGAATAGCAATAATCGGAACTGTTGGTTTACCTGCAAAATATGGCGGTTTTGAAACACTTGCAGATCACTTAGTAACACATCTTTCAAGCAAGTATGATTTTACCGTTTATTGTTCAAAAAAGAAATATTCTAAAGAAGAACAAATCGAATCGTATAAAGGTGCCAAACTAAAATACATTAACCTAGAAGCAAATGGTGTTCAAAGTATTACTTATGACACGATTTCTATTCTAAAAGCGTTACGCAAAAATGACGTTTTGTTGATTCTTGGTGTTGCTGGCGCATGGATTTTGCCTTTCGTAAAATTTTTTACCAACAAAAAAATCATAATTTCTATTGACGGAATTGAGTGGAAAAGAGACAAATGGTCACTTTTTGCTAAGCTATATTTGTGGTGGGCCGAAAAAATTGCCGTTCGCTATTCGCATATAGATATTTCAGACAACGAATCTATTCAAGATTATACAGCTTTGCGTTACGAAACTTTAAGTCGCGTTATCGAATATGGTGCTGATCATACTTTACAAGTTACTCCAACTCATGAGGATTATACAAAATATCCTTTTATGAAAAATGATTATGCAGTAAAAGTGTGCCGTATCGAACCAGAAAACAATGTTCATATGGTTTTAGAAGCTTTCAAGCAACTTCCAAATTCAAATTTAGTATTAGTTGGAAACTGGAATAATAGCGAATATGGCAAAAAACTAAAAGAAGAATATAACAATATTGCTAATATTCATATTTACGATCCAATTTACAATCAAAGAGAAATTGATTTAATTAGAGGAAATGCAGCTTTATATGTGCATGGTCATTCTGCTGGCGGAACAAACCCTTCGCTTGTTGAAGCTATGTATCTTGAACTTCCAATTATAGCTTTTAATGTTTCTTATAACAAAACTACAACCGAAAATAAAGCTATTTATTTTTCAACTTCAGAAGATCTTGTTGCTAAATTAAAAGTTGTTTCTGAAACAGAAATGGGTAAACTGCGTAAAGAAATGAAAATGATTGCACTGAGAAGATATACTTGGGAAAAAATTTCAAATCAGTATGATTTATTACTAAAAGAAGCCATTTCAATTGACAAAAAAAGTAGTGTTTTTTCGGAAATTCATAGACTTAATCCTGACTTCTTGAAAGAAAATAATTTAGCTCATTTACAAAACAACAACTTATTTTACGAAAAAAGATAACCATGAAAACACTATTAGAATTTTCAACTCTTGGAATATTAGCTCTAATCTTAGCTTTATTTTTTATTCCATTTGTCAAACAAATAGCTGTAAAAATCAATTTAGTTGACAAACCAAATTACAGAAAAGTTCACACGAATGCTGTTCCATTGGTGGGCGGGATATCTATTACTATTACTGTATTAATTGTGTTACTTGTATCTGGAAATCAATTAAGTCTTTTAAAAGAATATTTGCCGATTTTAAGTTCTGGTTTTTTGTTACTAATTGTAGGTGTAATCGATGACAAAACAGACATGTGTGTTAAATACAAATTAGCAATTCAGTTGCTTTTAGCATTTATAATTGCGCTATCAGGCACAAGAATTACAACTTTTTACGGATTTCTCGGCGTATACGAAATTGCAACTTGGGCTCAATATCTTTTAACAATAATTGTAATTACTGGTGTTGTAAATGCTTTCAATTTGATGGATGGTGTTGATGGTTTAGTCGGCGGATTGTCGCTTTTGGGATTTACAATGTTTTTGGTTTCGTCGTTTTTTTACAACGATTATTTTTTGGGAAAAGTTAGCGTCATTTTTATTGGAGCAATTATTGGCTTTTTAAAATTTAATTTGTCTAAAAAGAAAATTTTTATGGGAGACGCAGGTTCTCTATCATTAGGATTTATTCTAGTCACATTGGGTATCCATTTTATGGAAAAACAACATTCAACAAACAATTATGGTTACGCTTATGTTTTTTTGATATTGGTTGCGTTCTTCTCAATTCCCGTTTTGGATTCAATAAGAGTTTATGTTGGAAGATTAAAACAAGGAAGCTCCCCTTTTAAAGCCGATAAAACGCATTTACATCATTTACTTTTAGCAGCTGGATTAACACATAAAAAAATATCTCTTTTTGTAGTTTTATTTTGTATGATATTATTTTTTGTCGGATTCGGATTGATTTCGTATTTCTCTACAACATTGATCATTTTAACAATAATGACTTTATTTTGGACAATTGTAAAATTACTTTTAATGATAAGTAGTTTACACGGATGGCAGCAAAAGATAAAAAGAATGGAGTTTTAGACAAATCATTTTAAAAATTAATCCATTATATAAAAACAATACGTTTTATATCTCTTTTTGAATTATTACTTTATAAACAGTTGTGTCTACTAATTATCCAATAATTAATAATTATTCAAAAAATGATTTGATTTTTTAATTAAAATTACAATTGATTTTTGTTCGCATTTTAGTTAATATTACTATTTCCTTTTATATTTTGAATATCAAGATGCTATTTATTTAGTCCCAAAAGTAGATGTTTATACAGTATTTAAAAATCATCTTAGCTTTAGATAATTCTATATTTAAAATTACTTTCAAATTTCAGCACCACTAACACATTTGATACACGAAGTAGTTTTTTCTACCATTTTATTCGTTTTAAGTGCGCAAAAATAGAGAAGACGACCAAATGGTCGTCTTCTCTATTAACAATTATTTTTAATTTTATATTGATAATCAAATCATTGTGATTTCATTTTTTTAAAACAACACATTTGATAAACTACCTTTCTTTGTATCCATTAGAGGGAGCCAACTTAGCTTTTGTCTATGATTCTTTCTAAGTCTACATTAAGAGAAATATATAGTCCCCCAAAATTACTTTGCCTATCACTTTCAGGAATTTTAAAGAATGGTGTTAATTCATAATCAAACTTTGTTTCAAAATCTATAAACTTTCCAATTCTTGTTCCAAAACCTAATTGAACTCCTTTATTTTTTCTTTCAAAAAAATCATTAGCATTTTCTCCACTAGAATCTTTTACCTTATTTATGAAAGAAAACTTTGGACCAACCAACATATAAAAACCATTTCGATATTCTTTGCCAAAATCAAATTTAATACTCGGGCTAACTTCAATTAAACTAAGAGTAAATGGATATGTAGTTCTGCTAGGATTATTAATATGTGGCGAGTAAGTGATTTTCTTAGTATTAAAAGTCACACCTGTTTTAAAACCAATATTTTTAGTGAAACCATACTCAACATAAGCCCCCAAATTTGGAATTAAACTTTGATCAGCAGTAAAACTGTATGCACCTGTATTATTTAATGACTCATAAACTTCTCCTCCCAAAATCAAACCATAAGATAGTTTTTGAGCTTGTGAGGTTGCTAAAATTAAAAATAAGCCCACTAAAATTATTCCTTTTTTCATATATGTTTGTTATTTAGTTTTTCCATTGATATGTTCCTTTTTATGTCTATCCAGTTTTGTATTTTTTATCTTTTTTACCTAATCTTAAATTACTTTTTGTTTCTCTATCATAGTGACGAATATTCGTACCGCCTGATGATAAACGACTTACATTCTAACACCCTCATTACAAAGAGCTTTCTCACTTACAGCCTTTTTTTTCATCATATCTATTCCTTGTATCCATTAGAGGGAGCCTCCATCTTATAACAAAAATAGAAAATGTTTCAGATATGTTTCAGTCAATAAAATAAAAAAGCCCTCACATTTCTGTGAAGGCTTTCTTTTGTTAGCTCCCCCTCATGACTTACTATCGAACCGTAAGTTTCTGATTTTTTGTTAGTTACTTGTTTTTCAAAACCTTCTTGGACATCGAACCAATCAACATTTATTTATGATTGTCTAATCTGAAATTATTTTTATTTTATATTGAAATCAATTCATTGAAATTTGTTTTTTGTTAAAACAACACATTTGATACACTACCCCTTTGAATGGACATATTATTTAAGACCTTAAGTAGTAACTGAAATTCTTGAAAAAAAGAACTCCCTTCATGCCTTTCCATCACTTCTTGGACAGAAACAATCAAAATTTATTTATGATTACCTAATCTAAAATTATCATTTGCTCCTCAAGCATATTTACGAATATTCGTACCACCTGATGATAAGCAACTTACATTCTAACACCCTCATTACAAAGAGTTTTCTCACTTACATCCATTTTTTTCTCATCATATCTATTCTTTGTATCCATTAGAGGAAGCCCATGTACACAACCCCAAAAACAAAAAAAGAGCTAACTAGCTCTTTTTTTACAATTTAAAATTTTCATCCAACCAGTTTTTAATATTTGCATGGCTTCTAGTAGTTCCTGGCACATCTTTACGAAGACAATCCTCCAATTTATTCAATGTAGTCTTCAATGTCCATCCTTTATAAGTCATATAATTGTTAAGGAAAGGAAGAACTTCATAGCCTTCATTGCGATCAAGTAAAATACTATCTGGTTTACCAGTTATTTTTGCATTATCATTTTCTGCGGATGCAGTCCAAGAATACATTAGTTTTAAATCACTTTTTTTAAAATTTGCCATATTTTATATTTTTAAATTAATAATGAGAAAGATATTTAAAATGATTAAAATAAAATTACGGGAAACCGCAAATCAAAAAATATTTATTTTATATGGGGGTATTTTTCCGTTCGATATACCCCACAAAAAAGCCGTTCAGAAAAATTCAAAATCTCGAACCGCTTTTTTTGCTTGTAACTCTTTAGAAAACAAAACGTTATAAAAAGAAAATGCCACCTTTACGGTGGCATGTCCAGAAAAGCTCCCCCTTATGACTTACTATCGAACCGTAAATTTCTGATTTTTTGTTAGTTACTTGTTTTTTTAAACCCTTCTTGAACATCGAACCAATCAACATTTATTTATGATTGTCTAATCTGAAATTATTTTTATTTTATATTGAAATCAATTCATTGAAATTTGTTTTTTGTTAAAACAACACATTTGATACACTACCCATAACCTTCTGCATGTGGAAAAAACTGCAAGACAGCATCTTTGTGCTGAAACCCATCTAAATAGTCCGTGGTAACAACACTCGTACCGTTTGTAACTATCTTTTGCAACTTTACACCCAGTGCGTTATAAAGATAAGTAATTTTTTTTGAACTATTGTTGTTAAAAATAATTTCGGTTGGCAGGTTCAAATGGTTGTATTTGATACTAGTTATCCCTTTGTTGACATCGGTTACCATGTTTCCGTTGGCATCATAGGTATAATCTATATCGTTAAGAGTGCTTCCCGAGCTCCCCCCCATTGACCGAATCTCGAACCGCAAATGTTTGATTTTTTGTATATTAGCCTAAAAATCAACCCCTCTTGGGCATCGAACCATAAAGGATTTGATATTTTGAATTCGAATTTTCGAATTGCCACTGCCCCAAATTTTTATCATTAAAGTAGAGAAAAGCAAGATTTTGTTTTAATAAATCTTGTAAGAGAAACTATGAAGACGAATTACAATACCTACCACACAGGAGTTAAAACTTGTTTTGCTTTAGGGCTTCAAGAACAACTTCTTCCTCAAACCTTTATTGAATCCATTCCAAATTCTACATCACACTATTGGAAAAGAGAAAACCCAAATAAATATTTAGGTTCCGATTATGTTTCACAAATTGAAGAAGGATTGGATGATACTAAATTATTTCTTGATAGACGTCTTGCTCTTAGTAGAAAAGTTTTTGTTCAATTTGGGAAATTATATATCACTTTAATCACATTAATAGGGAAGGAGAACCTAAGAGGACTTATCAAAAACAACCGAAATATTTTTGTTGATTTGATTGAAAACTTAGGAGAGATTTTCCGATTGCAAAAAAAGATTTGCTTCGTTTTTTGATGATAACAAAACAGCAATATGCATTTTGGTTATCCGATAGAAAGTTTGCCTGTTCCAAATCACTTATTGGGCAATGTTTTAAGCGAAGACCTAAACAAATTTCTAACAAAGAAATTACTGTTTTAAAAAAGTATATGAATAGTTCCAAATTCAAAACATGGTGTATTCGTTCTATATGGGGTAAAGCACTAAGGGATGAAGCTATTTCGATGGCGGAATCAACATGGTATAGGTATGCTAGAAAGCTGGGCTATTCACAAGCAAGAAAACCGGAGAAGAAAAAACGTAAGAAAGGTTCATTTAATGCTTCACGTCCAAATGAAACTTGGCACATGGATATTTCACAATATAAAACATTAGATAATGTTACCTTTTACATCTACACTGTAGTTGATAATTTCTCAAGAAAAATAATTGCTTGGGAAATTTCCAAAAAGAAATGTTCTAAAATTAGAACCGATACTGTAAAACGTGCCATCAAAAATGAATTTGATGTTAGTATAGGTAATCAATCTTTGGATTTAATTGTTGATGGCGGAACAGAAAATAATAATAAGACCATTCATGAATTTATTAAAAACTGTGAAGTTAGAATAAACAAAAAGATAGCACTTAAAGATGTAACCTTTTCTAATTCTATAGTGGAAGGGCCATACAAAATTATGAAGAGTTATTACTTTAGGTCGAAAGAAATCCTTTCAACAACGATCTATGAGGAACTCAAATTCTTTATAGAAGATTACAATAACAACCGACCGTGTAATAAATATAAAATCTATACACCAAACGAAGTTCATCAGAATCCCGAACTTGCTAGTATCAAAATTGTACTAAACAAATCCAACAGGCAACGATTGGAAGAGAATTGTAATTATTGTTGCAAACAAATTGCATAGACAAGTGTCAAGCAAATTGAAAAGAGCAACAAAAAACTTTCATTTTACTTCTTTTTTTAAATCTCTACAATAAATCAATGAACGTTTGTTTTATAATTCAAGTTTTATTCAAACTGAAATCACTTGATTTAGTTTTTTTAAACCTTGTAGAAACATAATATTTCTACAAGGCAGAATTCGAATTTTCGAATGTATTGATATAGAATAACTTGTGTTCTATAGGGCTTGTTTAATTGTCTTTCACATAATCACTTACAAATAATCTTAAAACCTTTATTTTTTGACTAGGCCAATAGAGGGAGCCACTTTACACAATTCATATCTTTGGGAGGAAAAAATATTTATGGTGAAATTGTTGCTAAATATTCAAGTGCATTACTAACTCTAAATAAAAAAGTTGACTAATGGCTACTGCTTATAACAGCGGTTTTTAGCGATGGCTAGGTTTGGGATTTATTAATAAAACTTCTATAAAATCTTTTCCACTACAATGCTATTTTTGTTTTCAAATATTCGATATATTTGTGATTGTCAGTGAGCAAATTATGCCCACTTAAAAAAGTAGCAAAACGTTATAGTAGTAAGTAAAATCAACAATTAGAATGAACACATTTAAAGATAACTTTTCGAAACAAGCTGAAGTTTATGTGAAATTCAGACCTACATATCCACAAGAAATGTTCGAGTTTTTGAGTAAGCTAACTTCTGAACACAAATTAGCTTGGGATTGTGGCACTGGAAATGGACAATCAGCACTGAAATTAACTGACTACTATGAAAAAGTTTATGCAACTGACCCTAGCAAAGAACAAATAAAAAATGCTATTCCTCAAGACAGAATAGTTTACAAAGTTGAAAGTGCTGAAAGCCCAAGCTCCATAAAAGACAATTCGGTTGATTTAATTACAGTTGCACAAGCAGTTCATTGGTTTGACCTCGACAAATTTTATACTCAAGTAAAGAGAGTTTTAAAACCGAATGGAATAATAGCAGTTTGGGCTTATGGTATTCCGACAATAAAAAAAGAATTAGACATTATAATCAAAGACTTTCACGACAATATTGTTGGCGAATTTTGGCTACCCGAAAACAAGCTAATTGACAAGGAATATTCAACAATACCATTCCCATTTGAGGAAATTAAAACTCCAGAATTTTTTATCAAAAAGCAAGTAAACCTTTCTGAAACATTGGGTCACATAAGAAGCTGGTCGGCAACTCAAAAATACATAGACAGATATAGCGAAAATCCTATGGAAAAATTGTCGCAAAAGCTGCAAGAACATTGGAAAGAAATTGAAACAGAAAAAGAAATGACGTGGAAACTAATTTTAAAAGTTGGTAAAATTGCCCACTTCTAACTTATGTTTTAACCTTTAGAAAAATAAACTTTATAAAAATAACATTCATTCTGAAAAATTGAAAATACTGAGTTTATTACTATTTATATTACTTACCTGTCTTTCTTGTTCACAACAAAAGAAAGGTAACTCACACTTTGATAATTTTAAAAACATTAGCTTTACTGTCCATAAAGAATTTGAAAATTACTTTGAAAATTGTGGTGTTAAAGGTTCAATCGCCATTTTTGACAATAAAAATCAACAATGGATTTTATCCGACACAATAAATATTAAGACTGAAAGTTTACCAGCTTCAACTTTCAAGATTATAAATTTATTAATAGCATTAGAAACAAAAACCATAAAAAACGAAAATGAAATTGTGAAATGGGTTGGCAAAACCGACACTGTAAAGTATGGTTATAGACCAGAAATTTATCACGATATGTCTGTTAAAAAAGCGTTTGAAGTTTCGGCAGGCTGGGTGTTTATTGAATTGGCAAAAAAAATAGGCAAAGAAAAGTATAAAAAATATTTATCGGCTTGTAATTATGGTAATCTTAATCTTACCGAAAAACACCATGATTTTTGGAACTTTGGCAAGTTTGGTATTACCCCTATTAATCAAGTGGAATTTATCAAAAATTTGTACGAAGGAAAATTACCTTTTTCAAAACGAAATATTGAAATTGTAAAAAGTGTGATGATTACCGAACAAACGGGTTGCTACACGATAAGTGCAAAAACAGGTTGGACAAGAGAAAATAACACTAACACTGGTTGGTGGGTAGGCTATATAGAAGCTAATGATAATACTTATTTCTTTGCCACTCGATTACTGCAAAACAGAAAAAATAACCGAGATGATTTTGGAAGTTGTAGAAAAGAAATAACAAAAAAAATATTCTATGATTTGCAATTCCTAAGATGTCATGAAAGTTCTATCAAAAAATATTCTTTATTCAATTCTATTGACCATATTCCAATTGTGGTAAAAGATTTAGAAAAAATCAAGGATGTTTTTCAAAACCAATTACATTTTTCAATAAAAGAAGGGAAAGTTCATGAAGGTATAAAAAACTGCTTTGTAAAATTTTCAGACACCACTTATCTTGAGTTTATAGAGCCTCTGGACAGCTCAAATACCATTGGTAAATATTATACTGATTTTTTAAAAACAAGACAAGGGTGTACTTCAATGGCTATTTCCGTTAAAAATGCTGAATTTATAAAAAAAATGTTGAGCGAAAAAAACATACAATTTAATATGGATAGCAACACAGTTTGGCAAATTATCGAACCTAAAAATATGAAATTGTTTTTTATTGAATACCTTAATAAGGGTTGGAAAGAAAACTCAAAAAACACCACTCACTCAAATACTACAACTTCACTAAATTCTACGTACATTTTATGCGATAACATTGATAAAGAAGCAAAAGAATATATAGACCTTGGTTTTACAGAAAATGAAAAAGGTGAATATTTAGGAGCTCCATACCTATTATTTAAAGTGGGACAGAGTAATTTATATTTATTAGACAGCAAAAAATCAATCAAAATAAACCAATTACTCAACACAAAAAGTTTTCAAGGAATTTGCGGATTTCAAATAAAGGTAGAATCACTTAAAACATTCAACAAACTAATAAAGCAAAATAAAAACATAAAACATGAAAAAAATAAGACAACTGTTTTTTTAGAAGATCACATTTTTTTTATGATATTTACTGAATAGACTAATTATTCTTCTTTTTTGACTATTTCTAGCTGCTTAATGTTTATAGTAATCAAATTATTGTGATTTTTTGTAGTCACATCTAGTGCTTAATAAAATTAAGTCATTCTGATGCTAAAATAAAGATCATAAGTAAATTTATGTGAAAATATTTATCTATTTTTGCTTTATATCAAAGTAACTGAGTTAGTTCAAACCCTTTCATTCCATTGTATTGAATTTGAAAGGGTTTCTCTTTAACAAAAAAAAGAGAAACATCTGACTCTTGATTAATGTCCACTTACATGTAGTAAAATATAATTATTGTTTATGATTGGATTAATTACCAACTTACTTCTATTTACCAAGCCTAAAAATTCTTTGATAATTTTGGCCTGTATGGGTTAGTTCCTTATAACAATGGTTGAAATTAGTTATTGTTGTATAAAATACTCTTTAAATACAAATATGCATAGAAGGTTTGAATTTCTATCCTTTAATCAACCCCAAAAGTATATTTTTAAAACAGCATTTAAAATAGTTAAATTTCTACTAAAACAAATTGTTCTTCTATTTAACCTTTTGAGATGTGTTCTAATACTTAGGTTGTTACGTTCAATATGATTAATACCTCTAAATTTTGTGCTATGTATCTCTTTCTTTATAAGGAATTTATAGTTGCGTAATTTATCTGTAATAATCATTTTAGCATCTGATAATTCTAAACTTAAAATAACATTTTTAAGTGTCTTGTTAGTTCTTCTACCTACATTAAAACTGACAACTTTTTTTGTCTTTTGATCTAATGCATAGACAATCCAAATTAGTTTGGTTTTCCTTTTTATAAAGGTTCTCATTTCATCTACCTGAAATATTCTTCTTTTAACAATTTCAGGTTGTTTGATGCTTCTAGCAATTAATATGAGCCTTGACAGCAATGTATTTGTTGAAATTTGTAATAATCTTGAAATGCTTCTGATTCCAGCCCCTTCTTTTGTTAATGACACAATGTTTTGGTTTAAAGTAGAAGAATAAGCTCTATAGGTGTAATTCTCCACCTGAGTCTTTTTACATTTTTTGCAACGATATCTAGTTTTATTAGCTGAAGATTTACCATATTTTATTAAATCGTTGTCACAATACTTGCAGATTTCAGTACCACCAACACGTTTGATACACGAAGTAGCTTTTTCTTCCATTTTATTCGTTTTAAGTGCGCAAAAATAGAGAAGGCGACCAAATGGTCGCCTTCTCTATTTAAAATTATTTTTTATTTTATATTGATAATCAAATCATTGTGATTTCATTTTTTTAAAACAACACATTTGATACACTACCGTACCTATGTTGTACCTACATAAAAAGAGAAAGGCTCTACATTTCTGTAAAGCCTTTGCTCATCTAAGCTCCCCCTCTTGGGCTCGAACCAAGGACCCTCTGATTAACAGTCAGATGCTCTAACCAACTGAGCTAAGGAGGAAGGCGTATTGCCTTTTAAAGCGGTGCAAATATAGTGCGATTTTTGCTTTTTGCAAATATTTTTTAGTTTTTTTTTAATTATTTTGCCAATAAAGTTTCCATCACCCATTGATAAATATCTTTACCAAAGGTTAATGCCATCAAACTCAGCAAGAAAATCATTCCTCCTGTCTGTACATGTCCCATTGCTTTTTCGCTCAAAGTTTTTCCCGTTACCATTTCGGCAATGGTAAATAATGCATGTCCTCCATCTAGACCTGGTATAGGAAGTAAGTTCATAAATGCTAATGCAATTGAAAACAATGCTGTGAACCCCCATACAAATTCCCAATCCCAAGCTTCAGGTAACATACGTGCTATCCCGATAGGGCTTTTTACTTGTTTGTAGGCTCCTGTTTTAGGTTTTAAAATAAGTTTAAACTGTTTTACATTATAAACCAACAACTGCCATGACTCTTTTGCTGCAGCCGAAACTGCTTCTCCAAATGACAATCTGTTCACAACTTCAAATTCTTTGTCTAAAGAAGCCATTTTGGGTACAAATCCAATTTTACTATCTTTATTTAATTTGGTTTTGATAATAACTTCTTTCGAATTTCTATCAATTTTTAATTCAATACTATCATTTGCCTTATTGGCTAATGATGAATTTAATTCATCAAAATAATACACTTTTTTTCCATCAACAGCTACAATTTTGTCTCCTTTTAATAGACCTGCTTTTTTAGCTTCAGAATTCGCTGGAATAGAATCTACAGAAAAAGTTGTTCTTGGAAGCATAAAGCTTTTTCCTTCCATTCCTAAAATTTTACCAATATTTTCATCGGTTAATGAAATATCAACCTTTTCACCATTTCTATCTATGGTTATTTTATTACTTAAAAGTACATCTATTGTTAATCTATTAAATTTTATATTTACAGGATTCCCATCAACCGCTACAATTTTGTCACCATTTTTAAATCCAACACTTTTCCCAACCTCACCAAAAGCCAAGCCATTTTTTTGAACTATCTCTGTAGAAATATACTTTTGTCCAACTGTAGAATATAAAGTTGTAAAAATTAACAATGCTAAAAGAATATTTACAATAATTCCTCCTAACATTATAATGAGTCGTTGCCAAGCTGGTTTAGAACGAAACTCCCATGGTTGTGGTTCTTGTTTTAGTTGTTCGGTATCCATACTTTCATCTATCATCCCCGAAAGCTTTACATAACCTCCTAACGGTAACCATCCTATTCCCCATTCGGTTTCACCAATTTTCTTTTTAATTATTGAAAAACCAACATCCATAAAAAGATAAAACTTTTCAACTCTAACTTTAAAAATTTTTGCGGCTATATAATGACCAAACTCGTGAAGTATTACTAAAACAGATAATATGAATAAAATTTGTGCTAATTGTATCATTTAAAATTTTGAATAGGTTATTGCTTAAAAAAGCAAAAGTAAGGTTTTCGCCTTACTTTTTTACAATTTATGTGCCGAGATTATTTTTTTATGAATTTTTTAAGAACAGAGCCCTCGGAAGTTGTAATTTTGAGAAAATAAACCCCATTTGATAATGAGTTCACATTAACAACTGTAGATGGACTTAGGAGTACATTCTGTCCTAAAGCGTTATAAAGGTTAACGGATTCTATACTAATGTTTGAAGGAATCTTAATATTCAATTCTGTCGAAGCTGGATTAGGATAAATACTAACTTTATTCTCAAGTTCAAATGTTTCATTAGTAAGCACAGCAGTACTATTTTTAGAAATAATATCTTTCTTTGGGTTAAAAACAACTCCAGTTACATTAAAAGGGACACTCACCTGAAAATTTTCACCATTTACAGTATTGTTCAAAATATAATCTTGTTGTTGGCCTGAAGAACCTGTAAGTCTAACCGGAACTTGTCCTTCAAAATAGTTTACTGATGGATGTGATTGCGTTTGATTAACAATTATTGTAGCCATACCTGGCGAACTATTCCCTGCTTGGATAGCATATATAGGGTAACCTTGACCGTATACCCAGTCATTGAAAAATTCTGTTAAATCCAATCCTGAAACTGCTTCTAAATGTTCTTTCAAATCGGGTGTAACAGCATAGTTGTACGCCAAATCTACATCATTAAGGTAGTTTCTTAAACCTTGCAGAAAATTAGTAGTCCCCAATTTTAAGCGTAACATATTCAAAACCATAGCTCCTTTATTATATGAAAGACGGCTACTAAAAATTCTATTCACATTTGTAGCCTCATCATCTGTCATATAAATCGCGCCTCCCGCTTGTGAGGTGATACTATTAATTTTGTTAGATTTATCGTTTATAAATGCAGCATCCCCATCAAAATTTTCAATAACCATTGAAGCTAAATATGTTGCAAACCCTTCATTCAACCAAATATCTTTCCATGTTCCACATGTAACTTTATCACCAAACCATTGATGTGCCATTTCGTGAGCAATTAATCCTCTATCAAAACCTCCCATAAAAGAAACTGTTGTATGTTCCATTCCGCCACCCCATCCAAACTGAGCATGTCCATATTTTTCTGATCTAAAAGGATATGGAACAAATGTTGTTTCATAAAAATTCATAATTGAAGGCGTTACGGCTAAATCTAGCTGACTTGTAGTAGCTTCTTCTGGATATAAATAATTCACAATTGGGAAATAAGGACTTGCTGTGGTACCAAGACCTGCCTGTTGCGTGTAAATAGTATAATTTGTTACTGCAATTGCTATTAAGTAGGCTGGAATTGGGTAATTATGATGAAAATGAGTAGTTGACGTTCCATTTCCATTATTAACTTTTGCTTGTTGCACACCGTTTGAAACAGCAACTAATGCTGATGGTGCAGTAATAAAAACGTCTATAGAATTTATTTTGTCGTTCAAATCCTGTTTACATGGCCACCACTCCATTGCTCCAAAAGGTTCAGATAATGTCCACATAACATCTTGACCCGCATGTGTTTCAGTTGCAAATGAACCAAAACCTGTGGCTGGTGGTGCTCCTTCATATGTAATTTCTACCGTTGCCGAAGTTCCAGTTGTCTGAACAGAAGGAAGGGTAATCACTAATTCATCATTAGCATTTTGGTAAAATACAAGATTTACATTATTCTTTTTTACAGAACTCACAGTTAACTCACTTGATAAATCAAAGATAATAGTAGACATATTATCCAATGCAGTATAAGTAGAAGTTACTTTTCCAGCAATATAATAATTTGATGGGTTTACTGTAAATTCTAATTTATGATAAGTCAAATCATAATTTGCTGTGTTGGGATTAGCAACAAAATTCATGATTTTGGACGCTGACTTCTTTTCAATGTTAGCAATTTCTTCAACTTCTTTATTTGCATTATCCATTTGTGCATAAGAAAAAGCATAAGTCAAAACCAAAATTAGGAAGTAATATTTTTTCATTTTATGTAATTTTTTGCCAAATATAAAAAACGATATTCAAATTATATGTTAACTAACTCAGAAAGTGCTATTTTAATTCTTTTTTTAACTAATGTTTGATTCTTTTTGTTTTTTAGATTTAATGCTTTTTTACGAATGATTTTCCTAAATTTGCACCTTATAAAATTAAAATCATGTTACAAATAGCATTTATTAGAGAAAATCAGGAAAAAGTGATTAAAGCTTTGGCAAAACGAAATATGGATGCCAAATCAATTGTTGATGAAGTAGTGCAGCTAGACGAAAAACGTAGAGCTACCCAGTTGGAGATGGACAACATTTTATCCGAATCTAATAAACTATCCAAAGATATTGGTGAATTAATGAAAAATGGTGAAAAGTCAAAGGCTGCTATTTTAAAAGAAAAGACCATTTCACTAAAAGAAAAAAGCAAAGAATTGGCTGATAAAACCGATGAACTTGCCAAAGAATTAACCGAAAAACTTTATACTCTACCAAATCTTCCTGCGGACATTGTTCCTAAAGGAAAAACTCCAGAAGACAATTTAAATGTCTTTCAAGCTGGTGAAGTTCCTGTTTTACATGAAGGCGCATTACCTCATTGGGAATTGGTAAAAAAATATGATATTATCGATTTTGAGTTAGGTGTAAAAATCACTGGTGCTGGTTTTCCTGTATATAAAGGCAAAGGCGCAAAATTACAACGTGCTTTAATCAGTTATTTTTTGGATAAAAATACAGATGCAGGTTACTTGGAATACCAAGTGCCTCACTTAGTTAACGAGGCCTCTGCCTATGGAACTGGACAATTACCTGACAAAGAAGGTCAAATGTATCATGATGCAACAGATGATTTATATTTAATCCCAACGGCTGAAGTTCCAGTTACTAATATTTTTAGGGATGTGATTTTAAATCCTAGTGATTTGCCTATAAAATGTACTGGTTATACACCATGTTTCCGAAGAGAAGCTGGGTCTTATGGCGCACATGTTAGAGGTTTAAATCGTTTGCACCAATTTGATAAAGTTGAAATTGTTCGTGTGGAGCATCCTAATAATTCATACAATGCTTTAGATGAAATGGTGGAACATGTAAAAACCATTTTGGACGAATTAAAATTACCCTACAGAATATTGCGCCTTTGTGGTGGCGACATGGGATTTGCTTCGGCATTAACTTATGATTTTGAAGTATATTCTACAGCACAAGATCGTTGGCTAGAAATCAGTTCGGTTTCTAATTTTGAAACCTTCCAAGCTAATCGTTTAAAATTACGTTATAAAGATGCAGATGGAAAAAACCAATTAGCACACACATTAAATGGAAGCTCACTAGCATTACCTAGGGTTTTGGCAGGAATTTTAGAAAATTACCAAACAGCTGATGGTATTGTAATTCCTGATGTGCTTCGTCCATACTGTGGGTTTGACATCATTAACTAATAAAGTTAAACTTTTGTAATAATGTACTATTTTGGCACAAATTGTGTTACTTTAGTACATTATTCTTTTAAATTTTGGAATGAAAAAAATTGTCTTTATTATTCTTTTTCTTTTTTCGTTAACTGTTTTTGCTCAAAACGAACAGTTGGCACAAAATTATTTTGATAGAGGTGAGTTTGAAAAAGCACTGCTTTCATACCAAGATTTATTAAAAATAAGTCCTTCCAATAGCCTATATTTTCAAAAAACAATTGATTGTCAACAACAACTTCAGCGATATGATGTAGCCGAAAAAGCTATTCAAGAGCGTTATAACAAGTACAAACAAGCACCTCTGTTGGTAGAGTTGGGATATAATTTTCAATTAAAGAAAGACAATAACAATGCAAAAAGTTATTATGAAGAAGCACTAGATAGAATAAGAAAAAATGCCAATGAAGTATACAGTATAGCTCAAACCTTTGAAAAAAAATCTTTGATTAATTACGCGCTTCAGTCATATCAAATCGCTTTGGAAAAAGAGCCAAAATTCAATTTCAACTTTCAAATGGCGTTGCTTTATGGACAACTAGGTAACACTGATATGATGATTACCTCGTTTTTAGATGAAGCAGTAGCAAATCCGCAAAATTCCATCATGATTCAGAATCAACTATCGCGTTTTATGATTGAAGATGCCGATGCCAATTTTAACGATGCTCTTAGAAAAAATCTATTGTTACGTTCTCAAAAAGACCAAGATATCCTATGGAATCAATATTTGAGTTGGTATTTTGTTCAACAAAAAGAATATGGAAAAGCTTTTATTCAGGAAAAAGCAATATATAAGCGCAATCCTGAATCTTTCAATAACATTGTAAATCTCGGCCAATTAGCCATTGAAGAAAACGAAGATGAAACTGCAAAAGAAATTTTGAGCTTTGTATTAGAAAACACAAAAGATTTAGATTTATTAGTTCAATCAAATACTTATTTGATGGAAATGAAAATAAAATCGACTCAAGAAAAAGATTATCCTATCATCGAAAATGAGTTAATTTCACTTTTAAAAGAATATGAAATAAGCCCTTACACTCTATCCTTACAAATTCTTCAAGCCCATTTTTTGGCATTCAATTTAAAAAATCCTGAAACAGCAAAAACCATTCTAAAAAATGCTTTGGATATGCCTATAACCAATTATCAAATAGCGGATGTGAAAATGGAATTGGCAGATATTCTACTTTTTGAAGAAAAATTTAATCAAGCTTTAATTTATTATTCTCAAATAGAAGAAGATTTAAAAAATGATATTGTAGGTCATGAAGCGAGTTTAAAAGCGGCCAAAACCAGTTATTTCAAAACCGATTTTGAATGGGCGTCTAAGCAATTTAAAGAACTTAAATCGGCTTCAACGCAACTGATTGCCAATGACGCTTTAGAGTATTTCCTACTTATAACCGATAATACAGTTGCCGATTCGACTCAAACTGCATTGAAAAAATTTGCACGAGCTGATTATCTTTTATATCAAAACAAAAAACAAGAAGCATTAACGGCATTTTTAGACGTATTAAAACTTGAAAAAGCGGATGAAATTAAAGCAATCACATTGTTACGTTTGGGTAAAATCTATGAAAAAAAGGGTGACTTTATTACCGCTTTGAGTCAATATCAGGAGATATTAGATAAACATAAGGACGAAATTTATACCGATGAAGCTTTGTATTTTTCTGCTGAAATTTATAACAACCAAGGCAATATCGAAAAAGCAAAAGCGCTTTATGAAAAAGTCATTATGGAACATGAAGATAGTATTTATTATGTAGAAGCTAGAAAAAAATACCGTCAACTTCGTGGTGATAATGCTTCTTAAATCCTAACTCTTAAACCCAAAAAAAATGATTTATTATAATGTAACTGTAAATATTCACGAAAGTGTACATGATCAATGGCTTGATTGGATGCAGAACAAACATATTAATGATGTTATTGCAACAGGTAAATTTTCTTCAGCTCGAATGGTAAAAGTCCTAGTTGAAGAAGAAATGGGCGGTTTAACTTATGCAATTCAATATACAACCGATAGTAAGGAAACCTTGCAACGCTATTATGATGAAGATGCTCCACGACTTCGTGAAGAAGGCGCAAAACTTTTTGGGGATAAAATGCTGGCTTTCAGAACCGAATTAGAATTGGTTAGTGAGCATTAAAATTGTTCGTTATGTTGCGATAAATCCAAACCCATATCTTCGGCATCTGGCGAAACTCTTAATGGAATTATAGCATTGGTAAGTTTAAACAATAGATATGCACCACCAAATGTAAAAATCGAAACCAAAAGTAGCGCCATCATGTGATGTGCAAAAACACTCCAACCGCCATGCAACAAACTAGCATTTTCTCCTTGTGCAAAAATGGCTGTAAGAATCATTCCCATTATACCACCAACACCATGACAGGCAAAAACATCGAGAGTATCGTCAAATTGTTTTAGTTTTTTCCAATAAACCATTTTGTTGGAGACAATGGCACCAATAAATCCAAAGAAAATACTCTGAGAAATTGTTACAAATCCTGCTGATGGAGTAATTACTACTAATCCAACAACAGCACCAATACAGGCGCCAAGTGCCGAAACTTTTCTTCCATTTAAACGATCATAAAAAATCCATGTTATCATAGCCGATGCTGATGCGATTGTGGTTGTTGCAAATGCCATTGCGGCTGTAGCATTTGCCGCCAAAGCCGAACCAGCGTTAAAGCCAAACCATCCAAACCATAATAAACCTGTGCCTAAAAGTACAAACGGAATATTGGTTGGAATATGTTCGTTGTTTTTTCTTTTGCCTAATACCAACACGCCTGCCAATGCTGCAAAACCAGCACTCATGTGAACTACAGTTCCACCAGCAAAATCTTTTACTCCAAAATAACCTAAAAGCAAACCATTAGGATGCCAAATCATATGGCATAAAGGTGCATAAATAAAAAGTGTAAACAAACAAATAAAAAGTAAAAAAGAAATAAAACGGATTCTTTCGGCAAGGGCACCAGTGATAATTGCGGGTGTTATTACTGCAAATTTCATTTGAAAAAGCGCAAAAAGTATAAATGGAATTGTTGTACCTAAAGTTTTGTGTGGAAGTACCCCAACTTGATCGAAAAAAGTAAAATCCAGAGGATTGCCAAATAAACCATAATGCATTCCATTTAGTGTAAAACCGATTGGACTTCCAAACGACAAACTAAATCCTACTACAACCCAAAGTAAACTTATAACACCAAGACAAATAAAACTTTTGAGCATGGTTGATATGACATTTTTCTTTCCAACCATTCCTCCATAGAAAAAAGAAAGTCCAGGTGTCATTAATAACACCAAGCATGAAGCGGTCAAAAGCCATGCTATATCGGAATAGTTTAGGAAACTTATTTCGTTAAAAGAACTGGTTGCTGGCTGCTCATGTCGCCAAAACAATCCCGTTATTGAAATTATAGCAATAATTGCAAATGAAACTATCCATCTTTTTTCTATTTTCATATAATACCCTATTTTTTATAGGGTAAAAATATAATTTTTTATAAAATAATAAATTTTATAATTCAAAATAATAGGGTGTTGTTATAATTTTTATATTTATTTTAAATATTGAATGTGATTTTTAAAGTAAGTATAAAATGAAGGTGTTTTTTTTTACTTTATGACATAAAAAACCACAAAGCCAAAAAAGAAAAACCCTTTCTAACTTTGTGATTCACAAAATAGAAACATGAAAAATTATTTTCCTTCGCTAAGAATATATTGTTCTAATGATTGACGTTCTTCGTCTGTCATTGTTTTTGTTATAGCAAAATTGGCCTTCATTACTTCAAATTGAGTTGGATCAACTATTGGTTGCTCGTCCCCTTTTAGGAAAGTTGCTATACTTGCATTTTTTTCTTTATAGATTTTGGCTATGTCTTGAATGCTCGGACCAACTAACTTAACATCTGGTTTATGACAAGTAGAACAAGTTCCTTTTCCTTCAAAAATTTCTTTCCCTTTTTCTGCTAATGGAAATACTGATGATTCTTTGGTTGTTGCTTTATTAGCTGCTTTTTTATCAGAAGAGGGATTGCCATATTTGTCTTCTTTTTTGTTTCCGCCACAACTTACTATAGCTATCACTGTTAGTAATGCTAGTAATTTTAGAATTGTTTTCATTTTAGCTTTTATTAAATATACTCAAAGGTAATCTTGAAAGTTTGCAGAAAATATGATTTTTATCAGACAATAAAAAATCAATACAAATACTATACAGCCCCGATTGTAGAGGAAATCCTTTTTCACACCCGATAGGTTTTTGAAAACCGTCAGGTGTGAAAAAGATTGGAACGAAAAGCGGGAATTACCATTACTGATAAAGCCCGAGCCATTCGCTCTTATTTATTTAAAATGACCGCAGCTTCTTTAGCAAAATAAGTTGAAATTAAACTCGCTCCTGCTCGTTTAATACACATTAATTGTTCCATCATGATTTTGTCGTGGTCAAGCCAACCTCTTTCGGAAGCGGCTTTTATCATGGCATATTCACCCGAAACATGGAAAACGGTAACGGGAACATTCACGGCATTCTTAACTTCGCGAACGATATCGAGATAAGCAATTCCTGGTTTTACCATTACCATATCGGCACCTTCTTCTACGTCCATAAGTGCTTCTTTGATGGCTTCGATGCGGTTGGCGTAATCCATTTGGTAGGTTTTCTTATCTTTAGGAACTACCACATCGGCTTCTCTTGGTGCGCTATCCAAAGCATCACGAAATGGTCCGTAAAATGCAGAAGCATATTTTGCTGAATAACTCATAATACCCACATTTGAAAATCCTGCAGCGTCTAAACCTTGGCGTAAACGCAAAACGCGTCCGTCCATCATATCGCTTGGCGCAACAAAATCGGCTCCGGCTTGCGCATGGGAAATTGCCATTTTTACTAATGCATCGTTTGTTGCATCGTTGGCAATATCACCGTTTTCTATAATTCCGTCGTGACCATATATAGAATATGGATCAAGAGCTACATCGGGCATAACGATCATTTCTGGACAGGCCTCTTTAATGGCCTTGATGGCTCTTTGCATCAATCCGTTTGGATTCCAAGCTTCTTTTCCGGTGTTGTCTTTTAGACTTTCGTCCACTTTTACGTAGATGTTTACAGCACGAATTCCTAAAGCAAAAAGTTCTTTTACTTCTTGAACAGTTAAATCTACAGAACGTCGATAAATCCCTGGCATGGATGGAATTTCTACTTTTATATTTTCGCCTTCTGCAATGAACATGGGAAACATAAAATCGCTTGGACTTAATGTGGTTTCACGAACCAAACTTCTAATAGATTCGTTGACACGTAATCTTCTGCCTCTTTGTAATGGGAACATACTATATTGTTTAAATTGTTTAAATGTTTAAGGTCTAAAGTTGTTACACTTTTCGCTTAAACCCAATCAATAGGTTTTTCTAATACTTTAATTAATTTTTCTTCTTCGCTACCAACTTCTGGATGATGGTCATAATGCCATTGTACGTGTGGTGGTAATGACATTAAAATAGATTCAATTCTTCCGTTCGTTTTTAGTCCGAATAGTGTGCCTTTGTCGTGAACCAAATTGAATTCTACATAACGACCACGACGAATTTCTTGCCAAGTTCTTTGTTCTGGTGTGTATGCTAAATGTTTTCTTTTTTCTACAATTGGAACATAAGCTTGTAAAAAACTGTTGCCGACTTCGGTCACGAAATTGTACCAATCTTTCATTTTCATGTCATCTGTTTCTTTACAATAATCGAAAAACAATCCGCCTAGTCCACGAGCTTCATTTCTGTGCGCGTTCCAAAAATAGTTATCACATTGTTTTTTGTATTTTGGATAAAACTCTGGATTGTGTTTGTCGCAAGCGGTTTTACATGTTTGATGAAAATGCTTTCCGTCTTCTTCAAATAAATAATACGGTGTTAAATCTTGCCCACCACCAAACCAACTATTAATTACATTTTCGTTATCATCATACATTTCAAAATAACGCCAATTGGCATGAACGGTTGGCACCATTGGATTTTTGGGATGAATTACCAAACTCAATCCGCAAGCAAAGAAATCGGCTTCACCAACGTTGAATAATTTTTGCATCGAATCGGGTAATTTTCCGTGAACTGCCGAAATATTTACGCCTCCTTTTTCAAAAACATTTCCGTTTTCAATAACTCGCGTTTTTCCGCCGCCACCTTCAGATCGTTCCCAAATGTCTTCACGGAATTTGGCAACACCATCAACTTCTTCCAATTTGGAAGTGATTTGGTTTTGAAGGTTTTGGATGTATGTTAGGAATTTATCTTTCATAATCTGATTTCAATAATCCGTAATAATTTATATCTTCTAAAACGCCTTCTCCATTTTTAAATTCTTCTCGCAAAGTTCCTTCTAATACAAATCCATTTTTTAAAGCAATTTGCTGACTTCCAAAATTTATTTTTGAAGTACAAATAAAAATCTTATTCATTTTTAATTCTTTGAAACAAAAATCAATTACCTCTGAAACTGCTTTCGAAATAATTCCTTTGCCTTCAAAATCTTTATCAATAAAGTAGAACAATTCGCATT
>CAZLEU010000001.1:0-112519 GCA_964558625.1 uncultured Flavobacterium sp. | reverse complement strand
ATTGGTTTTCAAAACAGAAAATGTAGAAAGAATGCGTATTTTACCTTCTACACCACTGGCTACGTCTGGTAATGTGGGTATAGGTACAACAACACCTACTGCCAAGTTACACATTGTTGGTCCAACTGGAGCACTAAACATTAATGATGGTTTTGAAGATAATACAATTGCTCCTTTTACAGTTGGTGCAGTTGTGGGTACTGCCGCAAATTGGGGAACAACTAATGTTGCTGGACAATTTTCTGTAGGGGCTATTGGAGCGCGATCTAATAATCAACTCGCAAGTACCACAAATTTTATGCAGTATGTTACAGCTATCATTCCTTCTCAAGGTGCAGTTGTTAGCTTTGATTTTAGAGTTAGTTCTGAACCTAATTTTGACTTCTTGAGATTTTATATCGATGGTGTCCAACAAGGCACTGGTTGGAGTGGGGATATTGCGTTTAATAATGTAAGTTTTCCATTGACTGGTGGTGTGACTCATACCTTGCGATGGGAATATAGTAAAGATACCTCTGTAGATAGTGGTTTGGATAGGGCATTTGTTGATAATGTTTCTATAATTTCTAACCCTGCTACACTTCGTATAGATGATGGTAGTCAAGCTAGTGGTCAAATTTTGATGTCGGATGCAACTGGCGCTGGTACTTGGTCGACACCAGGAGCATTTCCCGCTACAGTTTGGCTTACTTCTGGAAATGGAAGTACAACTCCGGGGACAAATTTTTTAGGAACAAATGATAATTTGCCGTTGAATTTTCGCACAAACAATACACAAAAAATGACGGTGCTTACCAATGGAAATGTAGGTATTAATATTGCCGCACCAACATCTAAATTGCATGTTGTAGACAACACTCAAAATAATCCAATAATACAAGCCAATAATACCAATACTACTAATGCAACAGCTTCAAATGGAATAAGAGGTGAAGGAAGAGCTACTGTAATTGGATCTGCTGGAGTTACTGGTGTATCAACTTTTATAGCGGGTGGAGCGAATCCTATGGGAGTAATCGGAGATTATTCTTTATGGGGAGCCAGTATATATGGGCTAGGTGTTGGTGGATCTCTAGCTGATATGCCAGCTAGTATTGATTTTGGTGCTTTTGGAACCGTTAACAGTGCCGTTGGTTCAGGAGTTTATGGAAGAAATAGTAATACAACTTCTGGAGCATATGGTGTATATTCGGATGGAAACTTTGCCGCTACAGGAACTAAATCTGCTTCAGTACCCACATCCAAAGGTAATCAATTAGTATATTGTATTGAAAATCCTGAAATTTGGTTTGAAGACTTAGGATCAGGTAAGTTAATAAATGGTATAGCTCACATTAAACTCGAAAACATGTTTTTGGAAACTGTTTTTATAGATGATAATCACAAAGCTTCTGTTTTTTTACAGGAACAAGGAGATTGTAATGGTCTAACCTATATAATGGACAGAGATAATAAAGGTTTTACCGTTAGAGAAAAAGAAGGGGGACATTCGAATGTAGATTTCTCTTATAGAATTTTTGCGAAGAGACGTTTTTATCAAGATCACCGTTTTGGAGTAGATGCAAGTCAACCTTTTGAAAATAATTTGATTAAACATAAGGATGTTCCTGTAACCACAACGGATCCCAATGAAATGAAAAAATTTGTTGAAGAATATCGTAAAAAAGAAAAAAGCGAATTAATAAATAACAATTAATTCAGATACTTAAACTTAACAATATGAAAATTAAATATATTTCACTTTTAATCATACTGATTTCCTTTAGTGGGTTTTCCCAAATAGGAATTGGGACTGCAACGCCAGCAAACTCGTCAGAACTTGAAGTTAGTTCAACAACTAAAGGTGTTTTAATTCCAAGAATGACTGCTATCCAAAGAAATGCTATTACTTCTCCAGCTAATGGATTATTGGTTTTCCAAACCGATGGCGCCTCTGGACTATATTTTTATGACACAGCCTCAACTTCTTGGAAATCAATAGCAAGTGATGGATGGGTTTTGAACGGTAACAATGGTACCAATCCAACAACAAATTTTATTGGTACTCAAGATGCTCAAGCCTTTTCAATTGTAACAGCAGATATTAAAAGATTTAATATTTTACCATCAAGTAATGCCGGAAACATAGGTATAGGGACAACTACCCCAGCTGAAAAACTTCATATAGTTGGTTCAGGAACAGCTTTGTTTACGGATGGTTTTGAAAGTGGAATAGGTGGTTTTACAACAGGATGTACAGGAACCAGTTGCCAAAACTGGTCAGTAACTAATGTGACAGGGCAATATAATTCGGGTGCATTTGCAGGAAGATCAGGACCTGCATCACCAACATTACTAATTGCCAATACAACAAATTTTTTGGAATATACAACAGCCGCATTAGCATCTGGAGGAAAAATACAATTTGATTTTAGACTAAGCTCAGAATTAAACGGTGACTATTTTAGATTCTACATTGATGGTGTACAACAAAACCAGTGGAGTGGAATAATTGCATATAATACCGTATCATATTCTTTGGGAGCTGGTTCTCATACACTTAGATGGGAATATGCAAAAAATGGTTCTGTAAATGATGCCATAGATAGGGTTTTCATAGACAACGTAATTGTTTCAACCTATTCTGCCGCTATAAGAATAAAAGATGGTACTGAGGGAGCAAATAAAATACTGTCTTCTGATGCTATTGGAAATACTTCATGGATTAACCCTAACACGTTATTGTCTGGCTCAAATTGGAATGTTACAGGAAATAGCGGTACGACAGCATCAAATTTTGTTGGTACAACAGATAACAACCCTTTTTTCATAGGAACAAATAATTCTTCTAAAATGAATATTCAACCAAATGGTTTTGTAGGCATAGGTGTTGTAAGCCCAACTAGGAGACTTGATATTTCTGCAGATATGGACAACTTGGCAATTTTGAGAGGTATAAATACAAACACGTCATTAACTGGTGTTTCCTATGGTATTCGTGGTCAATCAAATTCAACTATATTAGGTTCTACTGGTGTAATGGGTATTTCTGGTAATAGCGGTAATAACGAAATGGGGGTGATTGGAGATTTTGCATTATCGGGAACTGGTGTTTTTGGTTTGGGATCAGGAGGGGCAATAACAGATATGCCTGCAAATCCAAATATTGGTGTTTTTGGAACTGTTAATAGTACAACTGGAACTGGTGTATATGGAAGAAACTCAAATGTTAGTGCTTCTGCATATGGAGTTTATAGTGCTGGTAACTTTGCAGAAACTGGTGCAAAATCTGCATCAATTCCTACTACTAAAGGAAATCAATTGGTGTATTGTACCGAAAGTCCAGAAATGTGGTTTGAAGATATGGGATTAAGTAAATTAACTAATGGCGAAGCACATGTTAGATTAGATGATCTTTTTTTAGAAACAATTCATATTGATGCATCTCATCAACCTCATATTTTTATTCAAGATTTGGGAGATACAAATGGTCTAGTTGTAAAAATGGATATCGATAACAAAGGTTTTACTGTAAAAGAAAAAAAAGGAGGTATTTCAAATTCTGATTTTTCATATAGAATTTTAGCTAAAAGACGTTTTTATCAAAATCAACGTTTTGGTGTAGACGCTAATCAGCCTTTTGAAAATAATTTAATAAACGCAAAAAAAATTCCAGCTAAAGTTTCTGATATTGAAAGCATGAAACAATTTATTGAAAAATCAAAAAAAGAAGAACTAAAAAATTAGGAGAAAAAACAAAGTATTTAATGCTTTAGTTACTTAATCTAAACCTCCAATTGACATAAAATTAAAAAATATACAATATGAATAATTTTATTAAAATTATTGTTTTGCTTACATTCATTACATCAACAACTTTTGCTCAAGTAGGTGTAAATGTGGCTGTACCAGATGCAAGTGCTGAACTTGAAGTTTTATCAACAAATAAAGGGTTGATCATACCTAGAATGACACAAGCACAGCGAACAGCAATTGCAAGTCCTGCCAATGGATTACTAGTATTTCAAACTACTGCTCCTACTGGATTGTTTTATTATAACGTAAATACTTGGATACAACTTTCTACGTGGCAAGTAACAGGTAACTCGGGAACCAATAATACTACAAACAAACTTGGTACAACTGATTCAAACCCGCTAATATTTAAAACAGAAGGGACTGAGAAAATGAGAATAGATGCCAATGGAAATGTTGGTATCGGAAACAATAATCCAACTTTAAGTTTAGATATACTCGGAACCTTGAGATTAGAAGATGGTACCCAAGGAGCGGGGAAAATTTTGACAAGTAATGCTAATGGTTCCATTAAATGGGAAAATTCAAGTGCTCTTGGTTTTTCTGGATGGAGTTTAACCGGAAATGCAGGTATGACTGCCACTAATTATATTGGGACATCAACCAATCAAGATTTTTATATCAAAACAAATAGTATTGTAGACCCATCTGTAAAAATTAGAATCCAGGGTGATAACTTAGTAACACCATCTGCTTCGGGAAATATTGGTATTGGATTAACAGCTGCTCCAACATCAAAATTACATGTTCAAGGGAGTATTCTTGGCGGAACATTACCAACCAATACAACAAATGCAGCTATTAATGCAGTTAGTAACAATACAACCATAGGAACAACATCTATAGGTGTTTTAGGACAAAGTAATTCAACTGGACAAGGGTCTTCTGGAGTGTTTGGTAATTGTATAAACCAAACAGGTGGTGCTTCTGAAATTGGTGTGCTTGGAAGATATACCGGGGGCACTGGTGGAGCCGGAGTTTTTGGTTTAGCATGGGCTGCAGCATACACTGATTTACCAAATAATAGACATAGCGGTGTTTTTGGTACAGTTAGTTTTGGAACAGGAAAAGGGGTTTATGGTAATAATCCTGATTTAACAATTGGTTCAGCTTATGCGGTTTATAGTCAAGGAGATTTTGCTGTTACAGGTACTAAATCTGCTTCTGTACCTACTTCAAAAGGGAACCAACTAGTATACTGCAAAGAAAGTCCAGAAATATGGTTTGAAGACTTTGGTTTTGGTGAGTTAGTGAATGGTACAGCACATATTAGACTAGATGATATGTTTTTGGAAACTATTACTGTAAATGAGAAAAATAAAATGCATATTACATTACAAGAGCAATCTGAAACTCAAGGATTATTCTATGTTGTTGATGCTGACAATAAAGGATTTACTGTAAAGGAAAAAAAGAACGGTCAATCAAATGGTACATTTTCGTATAGTATAATGGCAAAAAGACGTTTTTATGAAGACCACAGATTTGGTATAGATTATAACCAACCACTTGAGGATAATTTATCAAAGGCTAAATATGTTGAACCCACTACTACAGATCCAATGAAAATGAAGGAATATGTTGAGAGAATAACATCAGAAAAAATAGCCCAATACAATAAAGAAAAAGAAACCGTAAAAGTTGATGTTAAATCAATAAAATAATAAAAAAGAGCAGCCTAAAAGTTGCTCTTTTTTATTATAAAATTTTGTCTATTATATCGTCAGGTGATATTGTTTGCATGACCTTATCATAACCATCAACCTGTTTATTTCCATAAATTGAAGTTGGCAAAAGTGGATACTTCTTTCTATCTGAAACTAAACAGTTCTCAATAGGTTGATTGTATGGTGCAAAACCAGCAAAAGGGTGTGTTGCTCCCCAAAGTGTAATTACGTTTATTCCAAACATTGCTGCAATATGTGCATTACCACTATCCATTGATAACATAGTGTCAAGATTAGATATTAGCTGTAATTCTTCCTTAAGATCTAGTTTTCCAGCAATGACAATAACATTACTCCTATTTTTTGAAAAAAGATTTAATTGTGCTATTTCTTTTTTTCCACCTCCAAAGAGAAAGATTTTATTGAGGGTATTTAATGCTAATTCATCTATTACTTTTTGCATCAAATTGAGTGGATAAACTTTGCTATCATATTGTGCAAAAGGAGCAATTCCAATCCATTTAAAATTTTCTTTTTTACCAGAAATTATTAAAATTTGTTCGGATAAAACTGCTTTTTCAGGAAAAATAGGAGAATTTAAATCGATAGTAAATCCAAGTTGTTTGAATGTTTCAACATGTCTTACAAACATTGATTTTAAAGGTTTGAAAATTTTATCTCTTGAACGTGTTAATTCTTTTTTTTCTTTTCTACCTTTATCAGTAAAGACAACTTTTTTACCTGTTAAGGCAAACAAAATTCTTATAATTTTAGAACGCAAAACATTGTGCAAATCGGCAACAGCATCAATATTTAATGCGGTCATATCAAAATATAATTTGAATATACCCAAAAATCCTTTATGTCTCTTTTTTAAATCAACTTCGAAAAATGATACATTTTTAATCTCATCAAAAAAGGGTTTGAAAAAGGGTCTAGATACAAAAGTGACTTTAACATCTGGATTTTGCTCCACAAAAGCTCTTATAACAGGAACTGTCATTGCAACGTCTCCCATAGCAGAAAGTCGAATGACGGCAATATGTCGAATAGGTTTTGACAATGTATGTCGTGTTTACTTCTTATTCTGATACAAAATAGGATTCAAATCGTCATCATTGTACATTTTCATTTGTTTGTACACCTTCATGAATTTGTCTCCATTTTCAATATCTGTTAGTAAATCATCAATGGCAGTTGATAAATCACTTCTTTGCTCTAAAAGAACATTTAGTTTCTCTTGACACTTATCTTTATGCTCTTGAGAAGCATCTGGTCTTGATACTTCTTCATTCATGTGATAAATCTTTAATGCTAATATTGACAATCTATCTATAGTCCAAGCAGGAGATTCAGAATTAATTTTGGCAGTTGGTTTTACAAGAACATTTCCATATTTTTGAAGAAAATAACTGTCAATATATTCAACCATATCTGTACGTTCTTGGTTAGAAGCGTCTATTTTTCTTTTCAAAACCAAAGCAGCTACTGGGTCAATGTTTGGATCACGAATTATATCTTCATAATGCCATTGAACAGTATCAATCCAGTTTTTAAAATATAATAAATGCTCAATTTTATCTTTTGGATAAGGATTATGGATAGGTTGATCAACACTGTCATGAACATGATAATCTTTGATACTTTGTTCAAATATAGAATAGGCAAATTTTGAAAACATAACTATAAATTTTATTTGCAAAGATAGTTTTTATACTTTTGAAAACACTTTAGAAGTTTAAAAAAAGTTTAGAAGTTTATATTAAAATTTAGAATTTCACAATTCATTAAATCCCAATTCAAAAATGCATATTCATTATATTTCGCAAAATAATAGTATTCTTAATCATTTTTTAGCACAAATTCGCGACGTTAGCATTCAAAAAGACAGCATGCGTTTTAGAAAAAACATAGAGCGAATAGGTGAAATAATGGCTTATGAACTAAGTAAAACATTAGAATATAAAAATATCGATGTACAAACACCATTAGGAATAAAACAAACGACTACCATTGCAGATAACGTTGTTTTATGCTCAATTCTTCGTGCTGGTTTAGCTCTTCATCAAGGATTTATGAATATTTTTGATAATGCCGAAAATGGTTTTGTATCGGCCTATCGTCATCACCCAAATAATGATGATGATTTTGAAATATTAGTTGAATATCAGGCAGCACCTTCTTTTGAAAATAAAAATTTAATTTTAATTGATCCAATGTTAGCAACTGGTCAGTCGATTGTAGCAGTTTTAAATAAATTACATTTGGAACAAAAGCCGAAAGAAATTCATCTTGCTGTTGTAATTGCAGCTCCTGAAGGAATAGCTTATCTAGAAAAAAATCTTCCTAAAAATTGTCACCTTTGGGTTGCCGCTTTAGATGAAAAATTGAATGAGAAAAATTATATCGTTCCTGGCTTAGGGGATGCAGGAGATTTAGCCTATGGAAGCAAATTATAACTGAGAAAAATAAGAAAAGAGGCTTAACACTACTAAAAAATAAACTACCACTTCTTTTTGCCATTTAATTTGAGAAGTCTCTATATGAAAAGTGGCCATCATGGCTAACGGGGCAAAAGTAAAAATTAATATATCATTGTTTTTTTGTGGTGACAATACATAAACTACAATTCCCAAAATAAACCACATAATTACTTTTTTATAGGAAGCCTGCAATATCATTGGTTTACTGGACAACATTGTGAAAAAAGAAACAACAAAAAACAATGCTACCGTTGCATATAAAGAAAGTGCTATATTCTCATAAACCGATTCAAAATAATCAATTTTCATATTAATAGTGGCATTTTGAAGCAATAAATCAATCCAGTTTTTATCAAAGATTAATGCACACATAATGAAAAGAATTATCATGGTTAGAAAAGCAATTAATGGTAAAATCCAGTTTCTGTAATCGCTCGAAACGTGAAAAATAATAGATGCAAAAACTAATATTATGAACAAAATACACCAGAAATGAAAAATGGTGGCAAGAAAAATCCACAATGAAGCATCAAATATTTTTTCTTTGGGTGTTTTTAACGATTGTAAAGATATTAATCTTCTCAAGCCTAAGAGAACAAAAAAATTAGCAGCAAACAGTCTTAAATTCTCCAAAACAGATGGAAAAAATAACACTAGTAATAAATAGAAAAAAACAGTGTAAGTACTGTCTTTACTTAATCCGTTTTTTTTTATTATAAAGTTTACGACAAATAATGACCCCAAGAGCATAACAATTCCCAATCCTTTTTTGGTCATTTCTACCAACGTCATTTCTGCTTTACCATGATTCATTACATAGAAAAAATAGAAAAAAAGCGTCGCTAAAAGAACAAATATGTAATTAATTGGTGTAGATTTTCTAAAAACACTTGCTATCATGAGGATATTTTATACTTTTGTAAATGTAAATATAATACTTGTTTAAAAAATGAAAACATTTTTCGAAGGAATACAGTGGATTTTTGAAAATATTCTTTTTATCCCTCAAAATTTTTTTAGAAAGTTAGAGTTGTCAAACTGGTTTTTGGCAAATATCTTTAATTGGATTTTGATGGTTGTCTGTGCTTACTATATTGTATATTGGTGTAAACAATTGGTAATTCATCAAAAAAATAATGAAGAAAACCAAGATACTACAGCTCATTCTTTTCTAAAATAAGTCTAAGCCAATATCTTTTCTAAAATACATCTTATCAAAATGTAGTTTTTCTATATTTTGATAAGATTTTTTTGTAGCTTCTTGAAAATTATTTCCAAAAGATGTTACAGCTATTACTCTACCTCCATTTGTTACAGCTTTTCCATTTTCTAACTTAGTTCCAGCATGAAAAACTAACGAATCTTCAATATTTTCGATACCAGAAATTTGTTTCCCTTTTTCATAATTCTCAGGATAACCTCCAGAAACAATCATGATAGTTGCTGCACTTCTTTCGTCTATTTCTAATGAAACGTCATTTAATTTTTGATTAGCAACTGCTTGAAACAATTCAACCAAGTCAGACTTTAGTCGTGGAATCACAACTTCTGTTTCTGGATCGCCCATTCTTACGTTGTATTCAATTACCATTGGTTCGCTTTTTACGTTGATTAATCCAATAAAAATAAACCCTTTATATTCTATTCCTTCTTTCTGTAAACCATTTATTGTGGGCTTCACAATTCGATTTTCAATTTTTTCTAATAAAACAGTATCTGCAAATGGAACTGGAGAAATAGCTCCCATTCCGCCAGTATTTAGCCCTGTATCAGCTTCACCTATTCGCTTATAATCCTTTGCAGTTGGAAGAATTTTGTAGTTTTTACCATCGGTCAAAACAAAACAACTTAGTTCAATTCCATCTAAAAATTCTTCAATAACTACCTTAGAACTGGCTTGTCCAAACTTTGCATGAACCAACATGTTTCTGAGCTCATCTTTCGCTTCATTTAAATCATGAATAATTAAAACCCCTTTCCCAGCGGCCAATCCATCTGCTTTCAAAACATATGGTGGATGCAATGTTTCTAAAAATTGGCATCCTTTTTCAACTGTTTCTGCTGTAAAACTATCGTATGCAGCCGTCGGAATTTCATGTTTGATTAAAAATTCTTTGGCAAATTCTTTACTGCCTTCTAATTGTGCGCCAACTTTTGATGGACCTATTACTGAAATATGTTTTAACAAAGAATCATTTTGGAAAAAATCATAAATTCCATGAACCAATGGGTCTTCTGGACCAACTACAACCATTGAAATGTTTTCTTTTAATACAAAGCTCTTTATTGCTTCAAAATCGAGAATATTTAGATTGACATTTGTTGCTATTTGACCTGTTCCAGCATTTCCAGGAGCTATAAAAAGGTTTTTACATTGTTTACTTTGAAGCATTTTCCATGCTAATGCATGTTCTCTTCCTCCCGAACCTAGTAGTAAAATTATCATTGCTTTGTGTTGTTATGTTGTCCTGCAAAAATAGTTTGTTTTAAAAAGAATATGAAGATATAATGATAAAAAGTTTTTAGTTTTTAGTTTATCATTATGTGATTTGTTATTTTTGATGAAAATAGACATTCCGTGTTCAAACCTTTCAACTTATCACTTATTTTAAACGGTTTTCCCATAAAGAAAGCAAAAATTGCCTTTGAAAAAATTCTTTCAATTTCTGACAATAAGTATGAGGAATATGTTATTCAAAAAAGAACAGAAATTACTGAGTATCACTTGAAATACAATTCGTATTATAGGGATATTATAGGAAGGGATTCTTTTGAAAAATGGGAAAATTTACCTATTATGACTAAAAAAAACTTCCAAAAACCATTGAAAGAAAGGCTTTCGGAAGGATTTACTCCCAAAAATGTTTATGTAAATAAAACCTCTGGATCTAGTGGTGACCCATTTATTTTTGCCAAAGATAAATCTTGCCATGCGCTAACTTGGGCAAGTGTCATTTATAGATTCGGTTGGTTTGGAGTAGATTTTAACTCTTCATATCAAGCACGTTTTTATGGAATTCCGTTAGACTTTATTGGAAACAAAAAAGAACTTTTAAAAGATTGGTTAAGTAGAAGATATCGGTTTTCTGTTTTTAATTTATCAGATACAATTTTAGAAAATTATTTAATCGTTTTCAAAACGAAAAAATTTGATTACATCAATGGTTATACAAGCTCCATAGTCTTATTTGCTAAGTTTTTACAGAAAAAAAATGTGATTTTAAAAGATGTTTGCCCAACCTTGAAAGTTTGCATGGTTACGTCTGAGATGCTTTTTGATAATGATAAGGTCTTACTAGAAAACCAATTGGGTATTCCGATTGTGAATGAATATGGTGCTTCAGAACTTGATCTGATTGCTTTTCAAAATGGTGATGGTGAATGGCAAGTAAATTCTGAAACGTTATTTGTTGAAATAATTGATGATAATAACACCATTTTACCTTATGGTTGTGAAGGACGCGTTGTAATAACTTCACTCTACAATAAAGCACATCCGTTTATACGCTATGATATTGGTGATATAGGGATTTTGGATGAGAAAAGTACATTTAAAAAACCTATTTTAAAAAAATTAATTGGTAGGACAAATGATGTCGCTATTTTACCAAGTGGAAAAAAATCGCCTGGTTTAACCTTCTATTATGTTACCAAAAGCATTATTGAAGATGATGGTAATGTAAAAGAATTTATTGTTAAACAAACCAAACTAGATACTTTTGAAATAGAATATGTTAGTGAAAAGGAACTGAGTCCAAATCAAATATTAGAAATTGAAAGAGCCATTCGATTATATCTTGAGGACAATTTGTATTTTGTTTTTACTAGAAAAGAAAAATTACAAAGAAGTAAAAGTGGTAAGTTAAAGCAATTTCAGTCAATGCTTTAATTTCTATATTTCATAAAACCACGGTACATCCACTGTAGCATATAGTAAATAGATTGAAAAACAGATAACTTTTCTACTTCACGGTAGAATTGCCATTGGTATTTAATTAGATTTTTTTTATTTCTTGATAAAGAATTTTCTCTAATTCGATAGATGGCTTTTGGTTCTTGAATACCGTAAGCATATGGGATTTCTTTTAAATATTGTAACCACAAACCCATATCTTGCCTTTTAAAAATTTGGGGCATTCTTTTCTTTCCCAATGTTTTTATATCTATAAAAGCAGTTAAACAACTTATCGAGTTTGATTTTAAGATATCTGTATAAGTAACTTTTTTTGGTACAATAAAATCAGAGTAAACAAATTCTAAATTTTCATTAGACCGTCTATAGGACGAAAAAACAAAATGAATTCCCGTTTTATTTATGGTTTTAATGCTGTTTTCGATAAAATCTGGAAACCAAATATCGTCTGCATCAAGAAAAGTCATGTAATCGCCCATTGCTAATTCTATACCTGCATTTCTTGCTTTTGCTGGTCCAGAATTACTTGTCAAAGCTATTGATTTGATTCTGCTTTCTTTTTTGGACCATTCTTCGGTTAATGCTTTTGTATTATCAGACGAACAATCGTCAACAATTATCATTTCCCAATTTTTATGCGTTTGATTTAAAACCGATTGAATAGTTTCGGAAATAAATTTTTCAGAATTGTAGGTTGGAGTTATTATGGAGACAAGTGTTTCCATACTTTAATATGCTTTTTCTTCTCCTTTAAAGATATTGTAAACCGTTAAGAATATAATTTTAATATCTAAAATTAATGACCAGTTTTTTATATAATAAACGTCATAGTTTATTCGGTTTACCATGTCTTCATCTTCTTCTATTTCACCTCTATAACCACTTACTTGTGCTAATCCTGTTATCCCAGGTTTTACATAGTGACGAAAATTATATTTTTGGATTTTATTTGTATATTGTTTATAGTGTGTCCAAAAATTAGGTCTTGGCCCTACTACAGACATATCTCCCAACAAAACATTAAAAAACTGAGGTAGTTCATCAATACTAGTTTTACGAATGAATTTACCAACTTTGGTAATTCTCATATCTCCCTTTGATGTTTGATCATTTTGTTGAACATTAGCTGTCATTGATCTAAACTTGTAACAAATGAATTCTTTTTCAAAAAGCCCTGGACGTCCTTGTTTAAAAAAAACAGGGCCTTTCGAATCGAGTTTTATGATGATCGCAATAATTGGAAATAACCATGAAAAGACAAAAAGAATTACTAAAATTGAAAAAACAACATCAAAGACGCGTTTTACAGTTTTAGTAATTGGGTCGTCAAGATAAGTATTTTGAAGTGTTAAAACTGGAATATAACTATAATATTCTACTTTATTATTTTCAGATATTGGGTCTTGATTTTCGGGTAAAAATTTTACAGATATTAATTCGTTTTCCGAAAAATCTATGAGTTCATCTATTTCTTTTTCGGTAGTGTTTTCCAATGAACAAAATACTATATCTATTTTATTTTCAATTGAAAATGCAAAGATTTCATCAAATTGTGCCTTTTTATTTGTTTTTGGCTCAAAAAAATGAATCAAATTACACCCATAATCAGGGTTTTCATTGAATAACTCTTTGAGTTTGTACGCGTTTTTTCCGTTACCTATTATTAAAACTTTTCTTTGATTGCCTCCAAAAATTGATCGGTATTTTTTTAAAGCAAAGAAAATGAATAATTTAACAGAAATAACTACTGCAAATGAAGAGAAAACATACTTTAACAAAAGTTGTGAATCTGCTCCCTTTACATAAAACTGTGAAAATGCAAAACAGACTAGCGCAAATAATATAAATTGTTTGACCGTTTTATTAAGTATAGATACTATTTTAGTAAACCGAAAAACCTCATAAAAACTGACATTTATAGCAATTATTATCCATGAAATAGAAATAAATGCTACAAAAAATTTTCCAAAAAGATAATTTGACAAGAAAAAATAGGCTAAGATATTTATTGATAATAAATCTAAAGCATATGTTATCGGTCTGATATATCCTGAAAATCTTCCAGATTTAGAAGCCATTTTATACTATATATTTAGAAAAATCTTTGTGCTCTTCTTTTAATAATTCTTCTGTAGATAAAGATTTGAAATACTCGTAAGTAATTTTCATTCCTTCTGCTCTATTAACTTTTGCTTCCCATCCTAAAATTTCTTTAGCCTTTGTAGTGTCTGGTTGGCGTTGTAAAGGATCGTTTATAGGTAGCGGATGGTAAACCACTTTCTGATTAGTTCCTGTTAATTTTATTATTTCTTCGGCAAAATCTTTTATTGTTATTTCATCTGGATTACCAATATTTACTGGTAAATGATAATCTGAATGCAGTAATCTATATATCCCTTCTACTTGATCATCCACATAACAAAATGAACGGGTTTGTGAACCATCACCAAAAATTGTTAAATCCTCTCCACGTAATGCTTGTCCAATAAAGGCTGGGATTACTCGACCATCGTTTAAACGCATTCTTGGTCCATAGGTGTTAAATATTCTAACTATTCTTGTTTCTACTCCATGAAAAGTATGATAGGCCATTGTTATAGACTCTTGAAAACGTTTTGCTTCATCATAAACACCTCTTGGCCCTATTGTATTAACATTTCCGTAGTATTCCTCTGTCTGTGGATGCACTAGTGGATCTCCATATATTTCTGATGTTGAGGCAATTAAAATTCTTGCTTTTTTAACTCTTGCTAAACCTAATAAATTATGTGTTCCTAACGAACCGACTTTTAATGTTTGAATTGGAATTTTTAAATAATCTATTGGACTTGCAGGTGATGCGAAGTGTAAAATATAATCTAGTTGACCTGGAATATGTACAAATTTTGTAATATCATGATGGTAAAATTCAAAATTTTCAAGTTTGAAAAGATGTTCAATATTTTTTAAATCTCCAGTTATAAGATTATCCATCCCAATAACATAATATCCTTCTTTTATAAATCTGTCACATAAATGTGATCCTAAAAAACCTGCAGCACCAGTTATTAATATTCTTTTCATTTGCCCTTTTTTATTTCTTTTGTTTTAGATGGAATAGTATTGAAAATACAATATAGTATTATAAAAAAAATGATTCCTCTTTGTCTACATAATAATGATTCTGTCAAAAATAGTATTATCATTGATACTGCAAAAACAATATGGAGAAAATTTTTGTTTTTAATTGCATTTTTAAGGTTCAAAAATACCATCGCCAAAAAAACAAGAAACCCAAACAATCCAAGTTCAGAGAAAAATTGTATATATTGATTGTGAAAATTGTGATATTGATAGTCTTTAAAAAGGTTATATTGTTTGTGTTTTTCTTGAATTGCATTATCAGATGCATTAATACCAAATCCTGTTAGCCATATTTTTTTTTCGTTTAGCATTTCTTTAAAAATTCTTGCCTGAAATACTCTGTATGCTGTTCCAGGAAAAAAACTATTAGGCTTAAACTCTTTATTGGTATATGCTTGTTTTAAACTAACATTATATATGTTTTGGTCTTTATTCCCATAATCAGCATAGATTGTATTGTCCACAAAAGCAGTCTCATATTCTTCCGAAATCCTTTCTTGTACTTGTGGAACAAAGATTGCAGACAAAAATAAAAAGGTGGCTCCTAATGCTATTGTGACCCATTTTACACTTGTTTGTCTTTTTGAAAATTGGATGTAATGCCATATAAAAAGAATGGCAATCATAACAAATACTGTTTTAGAATATAATAGAGCAACAAAAATGGCAAGAATATAAATGGAAATATAATCTATTGTTTTTTTATTTTTTTGGACTACAAAATAAAATAATGTAAAAGTTGCAAAAGTTGCTATGTAGATAGCATTAAGTTCAACTGAAACTAGTTCGTTATATAGAAACATTGACTTATCGCCATTTTCAATGAATCGTAAAGTTGCTCTAATGATTGAATAGATTGCAAAAAATATCATACTAAAACCAAATAGTCTAATGGCAGAATATAAGTTTTTTTTGTCAAATCTTGGTGTAACTAAGAAAGCTAACGGAATCAACAGAAAGGGTACATTTTTCTGAATCCCCTTTAATGAAAAAGCCAAATCCGAAGTCCACAATAAAGATAAGAGCATTAACCCAAAAAGAATAATTGGTAATAACAATGTCTTATTAGTTTTAAATTTTGATCTGTATAGGCTTGAAAATGAATATACTAAAAATAAAATTACGGCAATACTGTTATAAAAAGGAGGTAATGGAATGGTTACAAGAGGTAAGGCTAGAAAACAAATGAATAAATTTGTTTTGTTGGTAAAATCAAAGTTTTTGAAAATTTCTAAAGTATTGTTTTTTGGCATTCTCTATTAAAATTTTGATTTACTTATAACCTATTTTGATAAAAAATTAACTACTGTACTATCAATCGAGTTTGGAAATTCTAGACTAATAATACTTTTCAATTTTGAAATATCCCCTTTTAGAATTTTGATTTCATCTTTTCTAACAAAATCTGGATTTACTATAACTTCTATTTTATGATTTGATTTTTCTTCAAATTTAGTTATAACATCATTTAAAGAATAGACGTATCCTGAAGCAATATTTACAATAGTAGAACTAGTTTTTGTTTCTAATAATTTACAGTACACATCGCAAACAAACTCTATAGAATTATATTCTCTGTAAACATCAAGGTTTCCTAATTCAATCTGCTTTTCTCTATTAACAAATGCTTTTGCAATCTTTGGTATAACAAATTGTTCACCATGACCTGGTGCCGTATAGTTAAATGGTCTAGTTATTAATAGGGGTAGTCTAGAAAAATATGTTTTAGCAACCTGTTCCATTGCCAATTTACTTATTCCATAATGATTTATAGGATTTGGACACATGTCTTCACTTAAAATCTCATTTGGATTATTTCCGTAAACTGTTGCACTGCTGGCTAGAATAATTTTTTTTAAACTTTCTTTTACAATTAAACAAGATTCTAGAATGTTTTGTGTTCCAATTACATTTACTTTATAAATTTCTTGAATATCATTATGTTGAACAAAAGATATTGCCGCAAGATGAATAATATAATTTGGTCTGATTTTTCTTAAAACTGCTTCAACTTCATTCTTATTCGTTACATCACATTTAAATGTATTCTTTTTTTTATCCTCAAAATTAGAAATCCCGAAAACATCATATCCTTTTTTTATAAGATGTTCGGATAAATATTTGCCTGTAAAACCTCCTATTCCTGTTATTACAACTTTATTAGAAAGAGAATCCATTTTTGTTTCTTTTAACATCAGCTTCTACCATTAGAGAACATAGCTTTTCTAAACTCGTTTGTGGTTTCCAATTTAATAAATCATTGGCTTTTTGGGCAGAACCAATTAATAAATCAACTTCAGCTGGACGATAAAATTTTGGATTTATTGCCACTAGTTCTTTTCCAGATTTGGTGCAATATCCTTTTTCTTCCTCAGCAGTTCCTTTCCATTCGAGTTGGACTTCTATTTGATTGAAAGATAATTCTACAAATTTTCTAACTGTGTGTGTTTCATTGGTTGCCAAAACAAATGTTTCGGGGGTATCATGTTGAAGCATTTTATACATTCCATCAACATACTCTTTGGCAAATCCCCAATCTCTTTGAGCATCAAGGTTTCCTAACTCTAACTTGTCTTGTTTACCTAAGTGAATTTTTGCTACAGTATCTGTGATTTTTCTTGTCACAAACTCTCTTCCTCTAAGAGGCGATTCATGATTGAATAAAATACCACTAACCCCAAAAATATCGTAGCTTTCCCTATAATTTATTGTTGACCAATGTGCAAATAATTTTGAAACACCATAAGGGCTTCTTGGATAAAAAGGGGTTTTTTCTGTTTGGGGAATTTGTTGCACTTTACCAAACATTTCAGATGTTGATGCTTGATAAAATCTTATTTTAGGGTTTATTATCCTAATTGCTTCTAATAAATGTAAACATCCAACACCTGTTGTTTGCGCTGTAGCAATAGGCTGGTCAAAAGAAACTCCAACAAAACTCTGTGCAGCAAGATTGTATATTTCATCTGGTTGTACTTTATCTATTAATCGAATATTACTTGTTTGGTCATTTAAATCATACTCTAAAAGATGTAAATTAGGATTGTTTTGAATACCTAATTCTTCTATTCTCCAAAAATTCATAGAACTAGAACGTCTATAGGTTCCATATACCTCATATCCTTTTTCAAGTAATAATTCAGCTAAATAGGCTCCATCTTGTCCTGTTATTCCGGTAATAATCGCTTTTTTCATTTTAAAATTGATGAGTTGCTATAATTTTTTCTATTGTTTCTTTAAACTCTTTTTCAAATCTTTTAGTATCAAACTTTAAAGCCTGATTTCTAATAGTATTTTTATTAAATTTATCTTTATTTCTTTCAAAAACTTCAACAGCATTAACCAATGACTCTGTAGTCTGTTTTTCAAAGAATATCCCAGTATCTGATGATTTTACATTGTTTTCGGTGGCAAAAGAACCAACAATTGTTTCCAAAGCTCCTCCTTTTCCGAATGCAATAACAGGTATTCCACATGCTTGGGCTTCAATTGGTGCAATACCAAAATCTTCTTCGGCTGCAAAGATAAAAGCTTTTGCCGATTGTGTATAGTTTAATAACGTTTTATTGTCTAAAAAACCCAAAAGCTCAATATTAGGTGTTTTAAGTTTACTTATTTTTTTAAAATCAGGACCATCTCCTCCAACAATAAGCTTTTTATCTGGCATTTTAGAAAATGCTTCTACAATTAAATTTATCTTTTTATACGGAACCATCCTAGAAGTAGTAAAATAATAATCCCCCTCATTTTCTCCTATTGTAAAATTAGAACAATCAACAGGTGGGTAAATCACCATTGCTTCTTTGTCATATAATTTTTTTATTCTTTTGGCGATATAATGTGATATAGCTACGTAATAATCTGGTCGGTTAGCTGTACTTGCATCCCAATTTCTCATATAATGTAGCATCCATTTTATTGGAATACCCATTAATCCTTTGTCTAATTTGGCTTCTTTAAGATATTGGTGATACAAATCCCATGCATATCGAACTGGAGAATAAACATATGAAATATGTATTTGATCAGGACGTGTTAAAATTCCTTTACAAACCGAATAAGAAGAGCTTATAACCAAATCATATTCTGAAAAATCAAACTGTTCTACAGCAAAAGGATAAAATGGGAAATAATGCCTAAATAATTTTTTTGAAAATGGAAACTTCTGTAAAAAAGATGTCTTTGTTTTTTTGCCTTTTAACATTCTTTGTCTATCTTCATCAGATAGATGATCAATCAACGTGAAAAAATCAAAGTCATCCCAAATGTTTGTGATGCTTTCAACACATTTTTCGGAACCTCCTTTTTGAATACAAATATCGTGAATTAGTGCTTTTTTCATTATATCTTACTCTCTCTATATTAATTTTTTATTTCTTCTTTGCAATTAAGATATTCAACAAAAAATAAACTATTAAAAAAATTAAAAAAAACAATACCAACTTGCCTGTTTAAAATATTTTCTGTCATCATGGACAAAATAACAAGGAAAATAAAAATATAGAAATATTCTGATTTGTTTTTTATTCCCCATAATATAAAAATAATAAAACCCAGTATTCCAAAAACACCAAATTTTAAAACTATATCAAAAAATTGATTATGGGTATTATATGTTTTATGCTTAAAATCGTCGAAACTTTCATATGTGTAATTTGAATAACATTCGTTAAGCTTTTTTTGAACATTTTCAGGTCTTACTCCCAATAACCAGTTTTCTTTAATCAGTTCAAATGTACAATTATATATTCCATATCGAAAATTAACTTCATCAGATTTTTGACCCTTTGTTGGCAAAATTAAGTTTGTTTGTTGTATTTCGGCAATTCTAATTTGAACACTTGGTAAATAAAACAAAGGAATAGAAATTAAGATAATAGATGATAAAACCAATACTTTTTTTTGAAATGACTTAGTTTTAAATACAATTAGGAAAAATGATATTAAAAAAAATAAAATGAGTGATTGTCTAGCAGCAAACGTGAAAACTGAAATTAAAAGAAATAACAAAAAAATAATTTTTATTAACTTTTTTACTAATATCTCTTTTTCATTTTTTAACAATTGATTAAGTAATATCAAACATGAAAAAGCAAACAACATTCCTAAATATGGCAAATGTATTCCTGATAACCTACTAAAAAAAAATCTCAATACAGGATTATAATATGTGTTTTCTTCAAATGCTCTAATTATTCCATATATAGATATATTTGACCAAACATAAATTGCTATTAATATGTTGCTTAATACAAATGCATTCAACGAATAAATGATTGTAGATTTGTAAATGTAATTTCTATTTATTAAGAGTAAAGTCGGAAAAACAATAAAACTCAAATTTTGTTCTAGTAATTTTAAACTAACTAATTTATCAGAAGTAAATAAAAATGATACCAATAATGCAATATAATATGAACTTAAGACCAGTATGTTCTTCAAATCTTGTTTACGAAAATTAATATAATTTCTATAGTAAACAAAAATGTAAAGCGAAAAAAATCCAAAAATGGATATTGCTAATACTGTTTTTTTTAAGCCTAATAATGGGAAAATTGAAACAAGTATTATTGAATAATTATAAAAATCTATTTTATTATTTATACTTTTTAAATTCATTCTCCATTATGTCAAGATAGTTATTTTCTCTTAAATATTTTTGGGATTTTACTACCATTTCTATTCGGTCTTCTTTTTTCATTTTAAAAAACCTTAAAAGACCTTCACAAAATGTCTCAGCATCATCTGCTTTAAAAAACATTTCTTTATCAATAAGACCAATACCTTCGCTCCCTTTAGTGGTAGAAACTATAGGTAAACCATTTACAACAGCATTTATAGTTTTGAGTTTAACACCAGCTCCATGCAACATTGGATTTATAAAAACTGAAGAATTCGAATAAAATTCATCAAGGTCTTTAACATTACAATATAATTTTACTTTGGAATAATTTTTAAATTTATTAATGAAATATTCCTCTGTTTTATCTCCAGTTCCACCAACTATAGATAACTCATATTTGTCTATTTCCAAAAGCTTTGGATGAACATTTTGTAAAAACCAATCTAATCCCTCTATATTGTTTGGCATATATAAAGACCCAATAAAAAGTACATTTTTATTTGCAAGACTTTGAATTAAAAAAGGTGAATTAATTGGTGAAGGTAAATGTATTGATTTTGATTTTATTACATCATCATATTGCTTCGATTTCACTTCATCATTAGATATAAACCATAATCTATCAACCTTTTTAAATATTTTGTTTGAGTAATATTTAAACTTTATTGCGTCCGAGAAATAATAAACTTTATTTAAAAACCCTTTTGTGCTTTTTGCTAGCTCTTTAAAATAAATATTCTCATTATTCTGAATCCTTAAAAAAATCTTATTTGCTTTAAAGGTTTTGTTTTCTAATATTTTTCCAACATATTCTGTTTCAATTACTGCAAAATCATAGTGGCTAGATAAGTTGATAGTTTTTAATTTGTTTCTAGATTCAACTTGAAGTGGTTTTATCTTAAAAAGATCACTAATCCTATTTTCTCTTTGGACTAAAATTAGTGAGTTAACTATAGTTTTTACATAATCAATATCTTCTTGTTTGGGCATTTCTTTATGAGTACATATTAAATCAATTTCCAAACCCAATTTTTTAAGACCAATTATTCTCTCTAATATATCGAATGCACCTCCAAAATGTGTTGGATATGGAAAAAATCCTGAAACAACCAATACTTTATTCTTCTCTACCATAACTAATTTTATTTTCTAAGACATCTAAAAAAGCTAATAAAAACCATACATCATATTTTATATCATATGTAATATATACCAATCCAGCAAGTATTATAAAAGTGTATGGAACTTTGATAAAAAAAGAAAAAGGGAAAGTCTTCTTAGAAAAGAACTGATATCTTTTAATAAAAAAATAATAACAAAAAATAATAAACCCTATTCCTCCATAAATTAGATGATCAAAAAAGAATGTTTTTGTTGATTGGTTTTTTGTAGATGTTATATAAGTTGACAATTCATCAAAATTTAGATTTTGTAAAAAGGAAAGCTCTATGACTTGTTCTGCAGCTTTTGGGAAAAAATAAGTAAAAGATCCAAAACTAACTCCTAACGGATTTTTAACAAAAATATCCAATCCGATTAAATAGGAACCAAATCTTGTTCCAAATGTTCCACTTGTATATTTTGTTGATATAACATCTTGTAGTGTTATAAAAACTGCTACACCGCCAACAATAAGTATGATTCCAAAAAGAAACAAATACTTTCTAAGCCTTTGATCCTTATAAACATATGCTATAAAAAGCGGTAAAATAGATGTTAGCACTAAAAATAAATAGCCTTTAGATTCACTATTAATTGTGTAGAATACAAATATAAAAATGGAAATTAGTGAGACCGTTTTTTTTAATTTTTTTGATACATTTAGATAATATGCTAAAAAGATTGGAAGAAACATTATAATTACAAATACACTTCCAGTCCAACTCTCCTCAAGTGTTAGGAGTCTTACTCTCCAGTATTTAGTGTCCGTTGCATGAATTTGTGAAAGAAATGGCTCTGGATCATCAATGTAATATATTTCAAAAACTAGCAAAATTGCCATTAAAATCTGAATAATCGTTAGTGCATAAAAAAGTTTAAGTAATGCATCCTTCTCTTTACTTAAAAAAGTATAAACAAACTGATAATAGATTATAAATAAAAACATGTATATACTAGCTTTAATAGCTTTTACAATTAAGTTTTCATCTAAAAATGTAAAGGATTGATTATTTAAAATAACAAAAGGCAAATACACCATTGCAATTACAATGAGATATGTAAAATAATATATTAAATATTTCATGTATTTGGAGACCATTATTTTCTTGAAAGAAAATATGTAAATCATCATCGGTATCGATATAATGAATATAGGTGACCTAGCTATTTCTCCAAAAACATTAATAAGCGGACAATCCTGATAAATTGTTAAGAGTAAAAAAAGTACAATAAAAAAAACTCTTGTTTTCATTGAAAGCTGTTAGTAAATTGATTTTATATATGAGACATTCATTTTTTTTATGCTCTTTTTTATCTATGCTTGAAGAACTTTTTTCTTCATAGTAATATTGTTTTAAAAATAAAGATTTAATATTTAGCCATTATTCCTTACTTATTTTAATACTATAAACTTTATCTGTACCATTAATTTTTACAAAATAAATTCCTCTTTGTAATTGGCTCATGTTTAATTGATTGTTTATTATTTTTTCAGTATGTAAAAGTCTTCCGCCTAGATCAAATATCTCTGCATTGTTTAGTTGATCTTCTATTTGTATGTTTAGAATATCAGTTACTGGGTTTGGAAATACTGATATTTCTTTTTTACTTATTTTATTGGTGTTTAATGTTGCTTCACAACCAATTTGAAAACGATTAAGATAACCAATAGAAAAAGAACCTTGGTACAGTCCAAATTGACCCCATACAAAAAGTGAATTATTGTTGTCAAGAGCTAAAATATTAAAAAAAGAATTAGCGTTTGGTAAAAATGGATCAGAGAATCGATTTATTTTTATTGTTTGGAAATTACCTCCACCTATAATCTCTCTTGGTTGATAGTAATCAGGATAATTTGTTTCAGATATGGTACCGTAGCTATTAAAACCTCCCCAGCCCCAAAATGAGCCATCCATTTTTTGAGTTAAGTTATAATTAAAATTATCCCAATCATTATCTGAACCTACTTGCGTTGGAGTTAAAACATTAAATACAGTAGATGATATTCCTAAAGAATAATAAAAATTACTGCCCCAACCCCACAATGTTCCATCTGTTTTTATAGCATGAGTACCACCTTGTTTAATATCTTTCCAATTTGAGTCAACACCAATTTGCAAAGGAATATTTGAACTTACATTTCCCCCAGTACCTAATTGTCCATTTCCATTGTTTCCCCAACTCCATAATGTTCCATCCGTTTTTATAGCAATAATCGAATAGTATCCTTTAATGTATTTCAACCATGTCGAATTACCAATTTGTGTTGGATTTATCACATTAGAATTGTTTCCTAAACCTAGTTCTCCATAGTTGCTTACACCCCAAGACCATAATGTTCCGTTTGTTTTTTTTGCTAAATAAAATCCTCCATAATTATTAAAACTTACCCAATCTGAATCTGTTCCTATTTGAATAGGTGTTGAATCAATACTTGAATTTGACCACTTCCAAATTGTATTATTCGTTTTCATTCCAGTTATAACATCATTTAAAATAGAAATGCTTTTCCAACCATTCCCAATATTAACCTGAGAAAAAACTTGGGTTGATATATTCAAAAGCCATACAGAGCCGTCATTTTTTAGAAACAAGTTCCCGCCTTCGTAACTACTCCAATTTGTATCAGAACCTAGTTGAATTAAAGAATATACTTGATTTCCAGTATTTAATCTACATAACGTCCCATCTGTTTTTATTAAATATGAAGAAACATCATTTATCCTATAAATTTTATCACTCCAGCACTGTGCTTTCCCTGCAAAAGCAAAGCTTAATAAAAAAAGTATAATTAATTTTATTTTCATATCTGTTAAGTTTAGAAATGTGCCGTTTTTACTCCCTTTTTTATTTTTGTAAAAGTAAAAATTTAAATTTCAATAATTAGTTAATATTTAAAATTTTAGATTCTAGAGGATATGTTTTAAAATAGCTTTAGAATTGTTTTTTTATGTGGTCGATATTACTTTTTATTGTATTAATGTTATTAAATTATTGTGTTTGTTTTGAATTAATAACTCTAAAATTTCTGAGGTTTTTAAAATAATTTTTAGATAAAATAAACATAAGTAACCGCTTTTTTACTTTAAGTCTTGTTTTCTAAACCATTTCAAAAAAATTTGCGAGGCTTTTTACTGAATGATAAATGTTGTTGTAAAGCTCGAAAATTAATACAATCTAAAACTTTGACCTTAATTTTTTGCTTTTATTTAATGCAAAAAAAAATTATCTTTTTTATAAATTATTAATGCAGCAACACTATTCCTAAAAACAATACTTGCTAAAAAAGATAATGAAGCACCTATTATTCTAAATATTTGTTTAAAATTAATAACTTGCAATAAAATAATAGTCCTTCTTTTTATTATAACTCTCAACAAAACCAGTTTTATCAAAAGGATTTTTTGATTTCAAATATTCTTGAAGTGTGTATAATTTCATTCCATATTGGTCTACTAATAACTCATACATATCTTTAGGATTTACTCCATAATGATCGCTTGCACCAATACCAAACTCAAAAATTACAGTTGGTTTAGATTTCAAAATTGTTTGTTTGGCTCCAATCAAAACATCATATTCTGCTCCTTCTACATCTATTTTTATAAAATCTATTTTTACATTTTCAGGAATAACATTATCAAGAGTTTCCATTACAACATTAATCATCGTAACTTTAGGCTCTTTTATTCCAAAATAATCTCTTTTTTTTATTCCAGAATATTCTGGCGAGTTTTCAACATAGTTAAACTCAATATTGCCAGCCGTTTTACTAAGCGCATACGGATATAAATTTACCTTAAAATTCTGCTTTATATGATTATAAAAATTTGGCAACGGCTCAAATGCGAAATGATTGCTATGTGGTGCGCTTTTAATAATTATATCTAATATTTCACCTAAATGGCAACCAATATCAATACAAACTGATTCTTTTTTTACTACTTGTTTTATAATTTTGGCCGTTAACCTATCGTATTTTAGATTTTTAGACAAATCTAAATGCAAAAAACTCAGTATGCTTTTTATTGTTTGTTTTAACATAATGCTTATTAATAATTAAGTAATTAAAACCCTAAAATTTAAGATTAGGATATTTTTTGACCAACACAATCCACAAAGATAATGTAATTAATACTTCTGTAATATATATTCCTGTCGAGATTCCATAAATTCCGAAATTTTTTGATAAAATTATATTTAATATCATATTAATAAATACAGCTGCTACATATATATATGTAACAGGCTTTTGCTTGCCATAAACCATAAAGTTTAGAAATGGAGCAGAATTTAAAGCAACAATTAATGGAATCCAAGCATTGTAAATCAAGAAATTGCTACAAAATTCAATGTTTTCTTTAATAAAATATAAAACTATAAAATCTGAAAAAAAGGTTAAAAGTAATCCCGCAATTACCATAGATATAACCAAAAATAAAAACAAACTTTTCATAAACTGATTATATTTTAATCTATTTTGAACATTTAACTCGCAAGCTTTGGGAAAAACGCTATTTAGCACAAAAGATCCACAAAATTTAATTACTAAAATTATCTTTTCCACAATACAATATATTCCCAAAGAATAAGCATCTACGAAAAAGCTAAAAATCATTGGATTTAAATAAGCATTAGCTTGAATAGATATGGTTTGAATAAACACCGCTAAACCTGAGTAAATTTCGATTTTAACTAAATTTATTGTTGGCAAAAAATGTTTCCATTTAAGATTGGAGAACAAAAAAAGTGTTGAAAAAAAACATGTCAATAAATCTGATAATCCAATTGAAAGATTTACCAAATACAAATCTGAAACATCATTCAATAAAAAATAAATGATTAAAATGCTTGAAATCTTAAAGAAAACATAAAAATAAAAGATAAATTTCATTTTATGTATAGCTCTCAAAATCCATAATGGATTATATGCTCTTCCAATTAAAATTGCTAAAGATGATATATATACTAATGAATATTCACTTGCTTTAGGGAAAAATAAAAAAATTAGTAAAGCCAATATAAGTGCAACACTCAATAAAAAGCTTTTGGCATAACTAATTGTAAAAAAATACCTGTTTATAAACTCTTTATTGTTTTGATTTATAGTAACTTCTCTAGTTGCATTAATATTAAATCCATAATCTGTTATTGAGGCAACAAAAAGCATAATTGATTGAAACAAAGTTACAACACCAAAACCTTCTACCCCACAACGTGAAATAATGATTGGCGATAAAAGTAATGGAAAAATAAAATTGAAAACATTGATGAAAAACAGAAATAAAGACGAGTCAATATGCTTCTTGTTTGCTACCAATGTCTGGCTTATTTTATTTTTTCTTTGAAGCAACATTATATTTAATTATTTATTTACTAGAAATTACAAAACCTATTAAGCCTATTGAACATTAATGTTTCCGCTTACATTTATAGTTGAATTTCCTGTAGTTGAAAAATTTTTGATTCCTCCTGTGCTATTATTTAAAGGGTTAGCATGAGCCTGACCCGTATAATAATTGTTATTTATATAAAATCTATGTAATGTATTATTCAGACCCTTTACTGCGATTGCTGTAGAATTAAAATTAATTATCTTATTGTTTGAAATGAAAGTATGTGTTGGTGATGAATAATCCTGTTCTACATAAATTCCAGATATATCTGTCCTAACTTTCTTCGAATTTATAACATTATCAGAAATTATCAGATTTGCCGTGTAACCTGGTTGACTTAGAAAAGCACTATTATAATTCTTTCCAGCGTAAATAGCTGTAAAGCTAACATTATCTACCTGCTCATCAAAAAACAATGTGTTATTACAAAATTGTCTATAACCAGCATTGTTAAAAATAATATCAATAAACACATTTGTAAATGAATTTTCGCTTATTTTTAAAACATTAGAACTTTCACAAGGGCCAAATTTTCCCAATGCTCCATATGATGGTAGCGGGTTTGTAGAGATTGGGTCATAATTGAAGGTATTACCAATAAAAGAAACTGAAATTTCTTTACCTTGTTGGTAAACATTTTTTATTTCTGCCATTTTATTTCCTTTAGTTCCATCTTGAATAACTGTATTAGCACTAAAAACGACATCTTTGGAGCCAAAAAAAGTAGTTAAACACCCATTTGTACAATTCTTTACAGAATTCCCTGTTACTGTAACATAAAATGACCCCTCTGCGTCAATACCTACGTCACCACAGTTCTCAACTATATTTCCAATAACAGTAATATTCAAACCCATGCTTCCCCATATCCCTCCATTTTTTACAAAGCGAACTATATTATTTGAAATGGTATAGTTTCTTGCCCATCGAGGATTATTCATTTCTCCTCTACCTTTAAATCCATCATGATCTTGAAAAGCGGCGTCTCCTCCCCACCATTTGATTCCAGAATAATAATTTTCAACTGTATTACCATTAACAATTACCTTATTGCAATATGATAGGTCAATTGCTCCAAGATTTAAATTAGATGTTAAATTCTCTCCTCCATAACATCTATTATTGTTAACAAAAATTGTTGTTGAAAGACTGGATTCAGTAGAGTTTGGATAAAATTCATTCTGATTGTCATAAGTTTCAAGATTCATTGAAATTAAATTTGTCCCTTTACAGATATTATCCTCTACCTTAATATTATCACAATACTTAAATCTTAATGCAAATCTATTAATATCATTTGAATTAGTATTGTTTGTGTCTTCAAATTTTAATTTAGAAACGACTATATTACTTTTTTTGTTTGTAATTGTTCCAGAACAGATGAAGGCATTTTGGTTATTTAATATAATTTTACTCGTATCTCCATTACCCGTTATTGTTGTGTTTGAGGGAAGTTCTATTGGAGTTGATATCAAATAGCTCCCATCTGGGAAATATAAATTTTTATGAGTTATTAGTATTCTGTTTATTTTTTCATGATTACTATTAGGTGAAACAGATTCTTCTCCACTAGAATTTACTCCAAACCATTTTACATTTATAACTTCATCTTGTAATACTCTTCTCCATCTTCCGGGTGCATTATTAGTATTAGAAGTGAGTTTTATAACTGTACCATCATTATCTGTTAATATCGAACTTGTGTCCCACATGAAATGACCTCCTCCTCCATCATTATTTGTTGCATATCCTTTTACGTAAACAACATCTGAACCAATACTAACCGATGTAATTCCTCTTAATTCACTAAGATTAGTGACTGTCCTAACTATATTTGTAATACTAACATTATTTGCATTTTTACTGTATAACGCAAATGGCACACTCATTAGCTTGCTAACTCCCGATGCAATATAATTTGGTGGCGTTAAACCTAATGGGTCTAATTCTACTTTTATAAACTTTTCCCCTGTTTCCCAAGAAATAGAAGAAAAAGTTGTAGTACCTACTACAGTTCCCGAACCAATAACCAAATTATACAAACCTTGGGCATTGGTTTGTACATCAACATGTGTCTCTTGAAAAATAGGAGTAGTTGCAGTTTCTGTAGCCAAAATACTGATTCTTAGTTTCATATTACTATTGGCAATAATTGAGCCTGAGCTATTATAAGCAATAGCTTGATAACTAATTCCTTGTGGAGGTGTTTGACATAAAACAGTTGATGAATAGATCAATAAAAGAACAAATAATAGCTTTTTCATAAATTTGATGTTTAGTTTTTAATTACTTTAAAAGGTTTGTAATCAACCGAAATCGGGACTATTAAATAAATTCCTTTTACAAAAGGAGAAAAATCAATACAATTATCAATAAGTTTTTGTCTCACTAGCAACTGACTAATTTCATTATAAACTTCAAATTCCATTTCAGGAATGGAACACGAAATAAAAACTTTATCATTTGTAGGGTTTGGGTAATAAGTCAAATTATCCTTCTTTAAATTTTCTTCAACAATTTCTGATCTAACTGAATCAACAATTTGGTCGTTATTTTTGTTGCTAACTGTATATTTCAAATCTACATTAATTACACCAACAGTATAGTTGAGCTGATTACTAGCTAATCCTGAAGAATTAATTCTAGGATTTATATTTTGTGAATGCATTGTTGAAATGCAAATTGCAATCAGAGGTGTTAACTTTTTCTTCATAGGTTTTTATGTTATTTATTTTCATTACCTGTAAAAAAACTTGCGTTGTATTTTCCGCCTTGAATTAGGTTGTTTTTGTCTAGTACTTCCATAGAAATTTTAACTTCTGTTAGGTGTTTTTTGCTTTTTGTTTTAAGTATTTTAAAAGCATCTTGGTTTGCGGGAAATTTTATTTCTCCATTTTTTACAAGCATTTTTACTCCGTTTCTATCTATAATTATTCTATCGTTATATAGCTTAAAAACATCTTCAAGGTTGATATTTTCTGTTTTAGGATATTCTAGGTTTTCTGTTGGTTCAAATCCTGAAAAAAATCCTCCATTAAATTTTGCTACATATGAATTGTTATCTTTCCATATAACTTTATCAATTTTTACAAATTCTTTATACTTAGGGTTTAGTTTGATATAATTTGTTATTGTATTACCATCTTTTGTAAAATAGAACCTATAATTTTTAATTAATAAAACAATTCCGTTTTTATCAATTACTAGTCTATTATTATAATTTTTGAAAATTTCTTCCAAAATATCATCTTGTTTCAACTTGTCTTGTAACTTATTCTCTTCAATCTCACGTCCTATTTTCTCCTTTTCATACTTCTCCTTACTCCTCAAAACAATAGCGTTGTGAATCTCAACCTCATCGACTGGATAAATATCGTCTTTGTTTTTTATTCGTTCATCGCCTCGCCATTCAAACCCCCTTAGTAATCTTGCGTTTTCGGGTAAGTCTTTTTCTGGGAAAATGTCGCTGTCTGGATTATTGTATAGTGTAATGGTTTCTATTTTGTTGCTATCATCCATTATCATGTTTATCTTGCTACAAACGGATTTATTGATGCCTATAAGTTCTTGGGCGTCATTTCGCATATAAAAAATAACTTCTGCGTTTTTAACAACATCGGTTTCGTAGATTTTATTATTCTTGAACTTGGAATATAAATTAAGCCCTTTAACCTGATTATAGCCCGTTCCAACGGTGTCTTTTGATATTATAAAGGCATTGTTTAATACTTTTAATGAATCTATTTTTTCGGTTTTGTTATTACCTATTAAGTGCATTAAATCGCCTGTTAATTGGTTATCAAAATTCCAAAGAATTGGTTTGCCAATCAATTGTGTAAGCGCCTTTTTTTGGTCGGAATGAATAGAATCACACTTACCGCTCAAATCTGTTTTGTAAAAACGAACATTCTTTTGTCCTCTAATCACACGTTCACCCACTTTTCCTGTAACAAAAATCTTTTTGGCGTGAACAAACATGGAGTCATTTTCAACTTTATATCTTATTGAAGCATGTTTAGTTATATACAACGAATCTTTTTGCTTGAAAACTTCGCCATAATGACCTTTTACAATAGCTTTATTAATCGAATCGGTAATTTTTACATTATTAGTTCCAGAGGCATATTCTATTTTTCTATCATAGTATAAACTGTCACCTTCTATCAATCGGTCTTTATATTTTATGTAGGATTTTTGCAAAAAATAGCCTGTATTTTTTTTGCTATTATAATGTCCGTTTTCGGTATAAATAAAGGTTTCTTTTCCGACAATGGTTGAAGGGCCTTTTAAAACCGAATTCCCTTGGGTTGTTTTGTAATCTAAATGATTGGATTTTATCGTGTATTCAGGATTTTTTAGCTCTACTGCCGATAAAAATTGGTATTTTTTTTCCTTTACATAATAACGTCCTGCTTTACTTTTGAGGGTATTGTTCTTGTTGACAATGGTTCCATTACTATTGAAATAAACTTCTTGACTATTTCTGTCAAAATAAATTGTATCGGTTGTAAGGGTAGATTCTGGAGAATCCATAATTACATTACCAGAAGCATAGGCTTTTTTTATGGCGCCATTATATTCGGCATATTTACTGGTCATTGTTAACGTGTCGCCTTGAATCATTTCGACATCACCAAATGCCTTTATATAATTTTCTTTTTGATAAAAATAGGCTTTATTACAGGTCATCGTTATCCCTTCATGACGAACTCTAACATTTCCTGTCAACAATAACGCATCTGGAAGTTCTATCTGATTGACATCGGCAAAATCGGAATATTCCACTTCTATTTTGCTTATTTTTTGGGCAAATAGTAGTGAATTTAAAAAAAATAAAATTAGTATAAAATGCTTTTTTTTCATTTTTTAATTTACCGATTTGTTTGCACTTCTTTTAATCTTTCGTCCCACGTTTTTATGGTAATTCCAAATACATTTTTTATTTTACTTTTATCTAAAACACTATAGGCTGGTCTTTTGGCTGGAGTTGGAAAACCTGTAGTTGGAATAGGTCTTACATCAATTTTGATGCCGTTGTTTTCGAATATTTTTTTAGCAAAATCGTACCATGAACATTGACCTTCATTCGAAAAATTATAGATTCCGTAATTCATTTGGGATTTAACTTCGCTCTGTTCGGCATTATCTCGAGTGGGGTTTACGGTTTGTGATTGTATAATTCTCACTAAAGCTTGCGCTAAATCAATAGCATTTGTAGGTGTCCCTATTTGGTCATTTACCACAGATATACAGTCTCTTTCTGTTGCCAAACGTAGCATGGTTTTCATAAAATTAGTTCCAAATTGTGAGTAAACCCATGATGTTCTTACTATAAAACACTTTTCTAATGTCTCTTGAATAGCTTTTTCTCCATCTAACTTTGTTTGCCCATAAACCCCTGTTGGGCTTGGAACATCTTCCTCAGTATATGGAATCTTTTTATTTCCATCAAAAACAAAATCGGTTGAAACATGTAACAAAACTGTATCTTGTTCTTTGCAAACTATTGTTATGTTTTTTGATCCTGTTACATTTATAGCATTTGCTTTTTCAGATTCGCTTTCGGCTTTATCAACAGCTGTATAAGCAGCTGCATTAATACAAAAATTGGGCTTGTATTTTGAAAAAATTGTTTTGCAATTATCTAAATTGGTAATATCAAGTTGTGCAGATGAACAGAAAATAAAATCAATTTCAGGATAATTCCTAGCAATAAATTGTAATGATTGCCCCAATTGTCCATTAGCTCCTGTTACTAAAACTACCATATTTTTTGGGCTTTTTCTAGAGTTGTCAGCATCTGGTCTTTTTCTGAAATGATATAATCGGTTTCATTAAAATTCCAATCTATTCCTATAGTTGCGTCATTGTAAATAATTCCTCTTTCGCTTTCTTTGTTGTAAAAATTATCACATTTATAAAAGAAAGTTGCTGTTTTACTCAAAACTAAAAAACCATGCGCAAAACCTCTTGGAATAAAAAATTGCTTTTGATTTTCTCCCGATAAAAGCACAGCTTCATAATGGCCGTATGTTGGTGAGTTGGGGCGGATATCTACGGCTACATCTAGAACCTCTCCTTGCAAAACTCTAACCAATTTAGCTTGAGCATGCTGACCTGTTTGATAATGTAGTCCACGTAAAACGCCTTTTGAAGAAAAAGATTGATTATCTTGTACAAAGTGAACCGACTGACCAATTCCTTTTTGAAAAGTTTTTTCGTTAAAACTTTCCATAAAATAGCCTCTTTCATCATTTATTATTTTGGGTTCAATAATAAAACAGCCTTCTATTTTTGTAGGTAGAAAATTCATCTTATTCTTCTAAAATACTCATTAAATGATTTCCATATCCACTTTTTATTAAAGGTTCTGCAAGTGACTTCAATTGTTTTTTGTCAATAAATCCCATCCTAAAAGCAGCCTCTTCTACCGATCCTATTTTCAATCCTTGTCTTTCTTCAATAACTTGAACAAATTGTGAAGCTTGCATCAATGAATTAAAGGTTCCCGTATCAAACCAAGCTGTTCCTCTATCGAGGATACTAACTTTTAGTTTTCCTCTATGAAGGTATTCTTTATTGACATCGGTAATCTCTATTTCCCCTCTGTTACTTGGTTTTATGTTAGATGCAATTTCTACAACATCATTATCGTAAAAATAAATTCCTGGAACAGCATAATTGGATTTTGGTATTTTTGGTTTTTCTTCAATGGAAAGTACTTTTCCATTTTTGTCAAAATCTACAACTCCATATCGTTCTGGGTCGTGAACATGATACGCATAAATAATTCCTCCATCTGGGTTGTTATTGGCCTGAAGTAGATTAGCAAGTCCAGTCCCATAAAAAATATTATCTCCTAAAATAAGAGCTACTTTATCATTTCCTATAAAATCTTTTCCAATTATAAATGCTTCTGCAAGTCCATTTGGGTGTTCTTGTACTTCATATTCAAATGTACATCCGAATTTTTTTCCATCACCAAGTAGTTTTCTAAAAAGAGGTAAGTCATGAGGTGTAGAAATAATTAGTATTTCTCTAATACCAGACCATATGAGAGTTGACAACGGATAATAAATCATCGGTTTGTCATATATAGGCATTAACTGCTTACTTACTGCTATAGTAAGTGGATGTAGTCTTGTCCCTGATCCTCCAGCTAAAATTATACCTTTCATTGATTTTATTTAGAAATTTTTGCTTTTTGTTTCTTGTAAAATAACATGAACAATCTCAAGAAAATAAAACCAAAAACAAAAAGTAATGGTAACAATAATTTCATTTTGTTGTTTAAGCCTTTTGTGTTTTTGATATTCAGAGTGGAACTTCTTTCTTTTACTATTTTGTCATAAGAAATAAGTTGAGCCTTTTGTGAACCTATACCACTAATCAAATAATTCTTTGTTTGTATAAGATCATTTAATTGTGTGTTTTCATTATAATAAACCAAATTATTGTTTTTTTGACCACTTGAAGTATTAGAAAACTGATTTAACAATGCATCTATTTGGTTAATAGTAATTTGATCTTTTTTAATCTTATCTTTTATGTTATATACATAAACATGTTGAATTTGCCTAAAATAAGTTGATTGGTTCAAGTAATTTAAAATTGGTTCTATTGTTTTAGAATTGGTAGTAAAACCGTCTGTTGTAATAGTAATTTTATGGTGATTGTAATTTCTACTTGTAAGCGAATCTTTAATCACTTTATTGATGTCTCCGTCTTCTGATAATAATTTTACTAATTCAAAATTTTGAGTATTTTGAGCATTATTAGCAGTAGTCCCTCTATTTTCATTAACAAAACTATAAATATCAATTATAGGTTTAATAGATATTTTAGAAACTTTCTTTGGTTCAGCAATTCCTATTGATTTAAGAAATGATGTGTCTCGTTGTTGAATTCTTGAGTTTATTAAATTGATTTTGTTGTATAAATAGTCAACACTGCCAAAGTTTGGAGATACAATTACTTCATGGTTGTATACTTTAGTTTCTGAGTCAAGATAATAACCTAATCCTGCTCCAACTACGACTAAAGTAATTAATAGAATAATATTTTTTTGAACAAAAAGTATACCTTTGAAGATACTAGTTGTTATGCTGCTAAAAAAATTTCCAATTTTACCAAATAATTGTCCTAGATCTATTTCTTCTTGTTCGTGATTTGTGTTTGTGCTCATTTTAATTATTTTACGTTTACGTTAAAAATTTGTTCTAATATTTTAATTGTGATTAGATAGGTTGGTTTTACTCCTGTAGTTCCAAGTCCTCCAGATGCTAGTGTGCTTCCCGTTTCTAGTGGATTATCTGATGCATAATAAGCGTAACGAACTTTTACATTTGGATTTATACTCTTTCTGATTTTTGAAGCTGATTGTATTGCTTTCTGATAGTAAGAGCCTTCCATTTCTAGTCCAATTGCACCCCAAGTTGACTCATGAAAAAACTTCAACAAATCTTTGTTTTGCAAAGATGTTCCTAAGACAGTAACCATAGGCCCAGCAAAAACAGGTATTCCATTTCCTTCAAACATTTTAGCAGTTAACTCATTTTCAAATGGATAATTGTCGGCTGTTCCTTCATTAATATGAGCATTTGGAATCATAATATCGCCTTTACCACCTTGAAGAATACCTGCTTTTCCCATTATTGAAACTGATTCTACATTTAAAAATAGGTTGTTTTTATTTTTCTTGAACGGTTTTAATAACTCATCAATAGTTTCGTAAGCTTGCTCGCCAAAAGCATAATCCATAACAATAATCACTGGATTTTCCCCTTTTATAGAGGCTTTTGGAAAACTTGATTTTGACCAATCTATTTTGGCTGTATCGAAAATCTGCACATCAATATTGGTTCCTGATTGGTCTGGGAGTGAAATCATACCGTGTTGTAAGGCAAACGTCTCAACTTTGGTTCTTAAATCTTTGTTACCTGAGGCACTTAAATCTTCGTAAATATCGTATTCTGATTTTCCTTTATATTTTGAGCCCAAAACGGGTGTTGCAAAAATTGAATTCATAACCGAGTGCATATTAGCACTGATGATATGAATTGGTCTATCAATAAGATTATTAGCGTTTAAAACTTCTTTGATATTGTTTGCCCATATTTCTCCATGAATGTGATGACCAAGTCTTTCTCTTAGAATAGGGCTAAATGTGATTGTTCGTTTGTTGTTGTCAAGAACTTCTTCTATGGCAATTTTTCCTAACCAATAAATAACATGTAAAAATCTATCTGGTTTTTCGGTTGTTGCAAATGAGTCATATATAGCTAAAACTTCGGCAAAGGTTCTTCCCAAAACGTTAGAAGCATGCGAAATTACTTTCTCTTTTTCTATTTGAGATAGTTTTTTGGTTTGTAAAGCCGCTTGTTCTAGTTTTAACCAATCTCGTGTAACTTCGTTACTTTCGTCAAGTAAAACTCTGTCTTTTATTTTGTGAGATTCGATAAAAATAAACGTCAAATGTGTTAGAATATCATATATATCTGATCGTCCACGGGTTATTTCGACATTCATTTGCTCTTCATCTATTCGGTAGCAATTACGTCTTCTTTTTGGCGGAATTATGGCTTGAAAATGTGATTTAGAATACCCTTCATCTGAAGTTAAATTGATATAACGACACTCTTCAATTCCCACAGGAAGTCTTTCTATTACATAAAGCAAACCGTTGAGTTCTACTTTTTCATCTGCAATACTTCCATAAATTTCTGGTCGAAGCGCTAATAAAGCTTCTCTTAAAGTTTCTCCTGAAACACCCATTGGTTTGTAAAAACCTCTGTTGAATAAATGTCTCATGGTAATGTACAATCGTTCGATAGCTGCCGACGATTCTTGCGCTCGAGAACGCGAAATGTTTTTAATTTCTTTCATTAAATTTTGTCTTATAACCTGCAAATGTACAAATTTTATGGATTAATTGCTAAGTATTAGATTTATCGCTGGTTCAAAGACTCTAAACTTGGCTAATGAACCATCGTTGGCTTGTCTTGTTTCTTTGTTCCATTTTCCTCCAGAAAAAGTATAGGCAAAATCTCTTTCCTCATGACTGTACAAAATAAATGGATAATACGATTTTCCTTCTTTATTACTTTGTATGTAGAGTTTTTCAAAACCTACATATAATCCGTTTTGAGGTATTGTTAAGTTTCTTTCTGAAAGGTTAATTCTACTATTATTTATTCCTTTTTTAACCGTAATAATTAGGTCTTTTTTTAAAAGCTCTTCGCCAGGTGAGCAGTCAGCATTAACTGTGTAAAAATGAATTTTTATTGTTGCATTTTCAACTTTACTATCGGTTTGAAGTCTAAGTTGTTTTATAAATTTGGTTTTTTTGTAACTTGATTTGTATGGAAAAAACTTAACATCGATTTTTGGTCCATTATCGAATGCTTGGTAAATTCCGCTGGTGGTTTTTCCGATTTCTATTTGTTTTGTTTCTTTCTTTTTTAGAATATTGATTTCTTGAAGCTCATATGAAATAGGTTTTAAACTAACTTGTAAAGCATCGGCTAGTTTTACACTTTTCTTTTCAAATCCTAATGCAGAAAAAAAAAGTTTTTGGCTATTGGAAGTTGTGTTTATAACAAAAGTCCCTTCTTCTTCGGTTGTGGATGCTATATTTTCGTTTTCTATCCAAATGTTTACAAATGAAATTGGTTTTCCTGTAATACTGTCTTTTACAATGCCTTTTATTTGAGCCGAAATTAGATTGGTAAGTAAAAGAAAAACTGCTGTTTTGAGTTTCATTTGGTTCCTTTTGTTTGTTTTATAGCCCCGATTGCAATGGAAATCCTTTTTTATACCTGACCATTTTTTGAAACCTATCAGGTATAAAAAAGATTGGAATGTAAAGCGGGAAAATGGATTGTCGAAAAAGCCCAAGCTTCTCGCTTCTAATTTTTTAAACTAATTTGTCAGCAATTGTTCTATCGTTTGATAATCTTGGTAACTTATTTTGTCCGCCGAGTTTGCCTATTGATTTCATGTATTCTTGAAAACCGTTTTTTGAAACCTTAGTAATTACTAGCGTTCGTAATACTTTTCCAACTATTAAATCGTCGTAATACACGTTTTGTTTTCGCATTTGTGCATCGATAGATAACGCAAATTCTTCGAGATTATTGGGTTCGTTTTCAAATTCGATAAACCATTCATGGTAGGGCAAACCCGAATTTGGTGCAATTTGTGGTGCAACCGTAAATTCATTTACTCGAATCGTTGTATTTTTCATAGCTTCTTGCAAAGCGTACTCTACTTCTTTGCCAATTACATGCTCGCCAAAGGCCGAAATATAATGTTTTATTCTACCCGAAACGATAACTCGATAAGGTTTTAGACTTGTAAACTGAACGGTGTCTCCAATGTTGTAAGCCCAAAGTCCAGCATTGGTGGAGATTATTAAAACGTAATTAACGTTGAGTTCTACATCGCTAATAGTATATCTTTTGGGATTTTTGGTGAAAAATTCGTCGGCTTTTATAAATTCGTAGAAAATTCCAGCGTTTAGCAACAATAGCATTCCTTTTTCTTTTTGAGTATCTTGGTAAGCAAAGAATCCTTCTGAAGCAGGAAAAAGCTCAATGGAATCGACTTTTCGTCCTATAAGATTTTCAAATTTGGCTCGATAAGGTTCATAATTTACGCCGCCGTAAATGAAAAGACTGAAGTTTTTAAATAGTTCGCCAACTGGTTTATTGGCTTTTTCTTTGAGTTTTTCAAAATACATTTGTACCCAAGATGGAATTCCAGAAATGACTGCCATATCTTGGTTGATGGTTTCTTCTACAATAGCATTTACCTTTGTTTCCCAATCGTCTATACAATTGGTTTGCCAAGATGGAAGTCTATTTTTTTGCAAATATTTGGGAACAAAATGTGCTACAATCCCTGATAATCTGCCGAGTTTGATTCCGTTTTTTTCTTCCAAAACTGGGCTGCCTTGCAAGAAAATCATCTTTCCGTTGACAAAATTGGCTTTTCCTGTTTCATGTATATAACTCAAAATGGCATTTCGTGCTGCTTCAATATGAAATGGCATAGATTCCTTGGTAAGTGGAATATATTTGGCCCCAGATGTTGTTCCAGAAGTTTTGGCAAAATATATGGGTTTTCCTTTCCAGAGAATGTTTTCTTCGCCATTAACAACTCGGTCTACATAGGGTTTTAAGGCTTCATAGTCTCGAACTGGAACTTGATTGGCAAAGTCTTGAAAGGTTTTGATTTTAGAAAAATAGTGGTCTTTTCCAAACTGCGTTGTGGTTGCTTGATGAATTAAATTTTCAAAAACTTTTTGCTGTGTTTCTATAGGATTTGATGCCCATTTAATCGTATTCTTGTGAATCTTTTTAGCAAAAATTTTAGCCGCAATTGATTTTAATGACATACTTATTCGTTAGGGAAATTAATTTTTATTGCCTTTTCGACTTTATATAACATAAATGCAACTCCACTTAATAAAATCATTAATCCAAAAATTAAATTTAGATTTTCATTAATTGGAAAAAATGAGAAAATCAAGGAAATCGCAAACATCATAATTGCCAAAATCATCATTTGAAGCGAAGAATATTTTTGAGCAAAATCCCATGTTTTTTGCGATTTCATTGATGATTTTGTTCGATAGCCGTACAAATAATTAATTTTTTTTGGGGGAAAATAATACATTACAAAACCCGCAATCAAAAAAATTGGACTAGTCAAAGCAGGTAAAAACAAAATGTTGTCTAGATTAAACATGTCTATTTTTTTTTCTCTGTTTTCTTTTCTTTGTTTTCTTCGGCAAGGACTTCTTCTCTTAGTTGAATTTCGGCTTCTGAAGGTTTTAGATCTTCTTCTGAAAAATCTTCTTTTGTAACGGCCAAAATGGAGTCTTTATTTACTTTTTCGTATTCTAAATCACCGTTTAAAACTTTTTTTATCGAGGCTAGGTAGGCTTCATTTTTTTTGATAGCGAATGATAATGAATCCGACTTTAGTGCCAATTCGGTCGCTTCTTTTTTTAACTCAGATGAAGCAAAACCGGGTATAAATTCTTTTAAAGGTGTAAAAGCTATTAAAAAAGTAGTGGCTGTAATTATTAATATTGCTCCTAATGTTGCCACAACAAAAACATTCATTAGGGTAAGACGTAATGAGAAAAGCTCTTCAAAAGAATCTTCGTTTAAGATTAATAAACGGGTTTTGGTTAATAGGTTTTTCTTTAAAAACTCTTTATTAAAAATTCTTTTAAGCATGTTGCTAAAGTTTATAGCACAAATATAGAAAAATAAGTTCTTTTACACGAAATTGAAAACATTTAACGAAGTTTAACTATAAATAATTGTGCTAAAATTAAATCTATTCTTTTTTCTTTTTACCTTTGCTCATTGTTTTACATTAAAAATCTGCGAAAGCATAAATTTATAAATCATGGGAAGATTAGGTGCTACCGAAATAATAGTTATTCTAGTAATCGTTTTGTTACTTTTTGGAGGTAAAAAAATTCCAGAATTAATGAAAGGATTAGGAACTGGAATTAAAGAATTCAAAGACGCTTCTAAAGGAGAGCAAGCAACTTCTAAAAAAGAAGAAGAAACGAAGTAATTTTTTTGTCACACTGAGCGCAGTCGAAGTGCTAAAAAAATACAAATCCCAAATACCAATTTTTAAGTTGGTGTTTGGGATTTTTGTTGTTATTATTCTCTCGTTTGAAATTTATTTTATCAGACCTTTTTTAAATTTATTTTCATTTTTATTTGTTTTTATAATTATTTTTTTAATTTTGTTAAAAATTATTTTAACTTTATTAAAATGAAGCTTCCTGTTATTTGTCCAAGTTGTGAAAATGCACTTAGAGTAAGTCAGATGAAATGTGACCAATGCGAAACCGAAGTGAACGGAAATTATGACTTGCCACTTTACCTCAAACTAAGTCGAGATGAGCAAGATTTTATTTTAGAATTTTTCCTTTCAAGTGGCAGCATCAAAGAAATGGCTAAACAAGCTGGCAATTCTTATCCTACGATGCGAAACAAAATGGATGATCTTATCGAAAAAATTAACCAACTTAAAAACTTATAATGGTATGAATTGGCAATTACTCATAAATCCGTTTACCAAATTTTCTGAAAAAGCATTATTGTTTTTTGGAATAATTACTTTTTGTATTGGAAGTTACGTTGCTTTTCTATGCGGCGCAACTTTCGATGGGCTAATTGATGTTCATTTAAACTCAGAACTAACTTTTTTTGATTCATTAAAAGAAAACTGCTTTCATTTAGTTCTAATCACGGTTTTACTTTTCATTTTTGGTAAAATATTAAATCCTCGAACTCGATTAATTGATATTTTAAACGCAGGCTTTCTTTTTAGAATTCCATTTTATTTTATGGCATTATTAATGACCTTTCCTTTTTTAAAATCGTTTGAAAATGAAGTACAGAAAAACATAAATTCATTAGAAAAATTAGTAATAAAACCATTTGATTTGGTGATGATATTAGTACTATCCTGTTTTTTAATTCTTTTATTAGTTTATGCTATTACACTTTTATTTCAGGGATTTAAAACGGCGACAAACGCTAAAAAACCAATACATTTTGTTGTTTTTGGGTTACTTATTCTTTTTGCAGAAATACTTTCTAAAACTATATTACCATTAATTTAAACTACATTATTTATGAAAAAATCGTTTTTGCTTTTCGTTTTTGTTTTGTTTTTCACACCTTTCTTTGGTCAAGAAATTATTGGTTCTTGGGCAGGAGAACTTGATATTCAAGGAACAAAACTTCCTATAATTTTTAATGTAAAATCTAATGATGCTGGTTTGACAACTACTATGGATAGTCCTGCTCAAGGCGCAAAAGACATTCCAGTTGCCAAAACAACTTTTGAAAAAAACGAACTTTTTTTAGATGCTTCAAATATGAAAATTCAGTTCAAAGGAACTCTGGTAAATGACAAAATAGAAGGAACATTTAGTCAAGGTGGAATGGGTATACCATTGGTTTTATCAAGAAAAAAAGAAGGTGAAACCAAACTAAATCGTCCTCAAACTCCAAAAGCGCCTTTTGATTATACTAGCGAAGACGTAACTTTCATAAATCCAATTGATTTAAATACACTTGCTGGAACTTTAACAACTCCAAAAAACAAAAAAAACTTTCCTGTTGTGGTTTTGATAACAGGTTCTGGACAACAAAATAGAGATGAGGAACTTTTTGCTCATAAACCTTTTTGGGTGATTGCTGATGATTTTGCCAAAAAAGGAATTGCTGTTTTACGCCTAGATGATAGAGGAATTGGCGGTTCGAACAAAGGAAACAATACTACTCCAACAACTCAAAATTTTGCAACCGATATTAATGCTGCAGTAAACTTTTTAGCTTTAAAAGGCTATAAAAATGTTGGATTGGCAGGGCATAGCGAAGGCGGCATTATTGCGCCAATGGTCGCTTCTCAAAATAACAAAGTTAAGTTTGTAATAGCATTAGCCGGTCCGGGAATTCCAACTGAAGAATTATTACAATTACAGTCTAAAGCAATTGCAAAATTAGATGGTGCTACAGATGAAGAGTTAAAAATGAACGAAGAACTAAACAAAAAGATTTATACTGCTATAAAAAATCCTAAATCGAGTGATTTAAAATCTGATATTAAAACTATTTTATCAGAAGAATTAAAAAAACTTCCAAAAGAACAATTGCCTCCAGAAAGTGAAATTGAAAAAATGCTTGAAAATGAGGCTAAAAAAGACTCAAATCCTTGGTTTGTATATTTTCTAAAAATTAATCCAGATGATTATTGGAGCAAACTTAAAATTCCTGTTTTAGCTTTAAATGGAAGCTTAGATGCTCAAGTTACTTCAAAAGAAAACTTAGCAGGAATAAAATCTTCGTTGGAAAAAGGAAAAAACAAATCGTTTGAAACAGTTGAATTCCCTAATTTAAACCACCTATTTCAGGAAGCAAAAATTGGATCAGTTGCAGAATATGCTGAACTTGAACAAACTATTTCGCCAACAGTTCTAAACAAAATGAGTTCTTGGATATTGAAATTAAAGTAAAAAAATTCCAATTATGTAAAATCCCAAATTCCAAGATTAAAAATGGAATTTGGGATTTTTTTTATTTTAACTTATTTAAAGTACCATCGTCAACTGTATTCTCTTTCTATCTTCATCAACCTCAACTACTTTTACTTGAACGTGTTGGTGGAGTTTTACGACTTCGTTTACATCAGAAACAAAACCAGCTTTTAGTTGCGATATGTGAACCAAACCACTTTCTTTAACGCCAATGTCTACAAAACATCCAAAAGCGGTAATGTTGTTTACAATTCCTGGTAAAATCATTCCTGTTTTTACGTCTTTTATGGTTTTTACATTTGGGTCGAATTCAAAAACTTTGGTAGCTTTTCTTGGGTCAAGTCCTGGTTTTACTAATTCTTTTAAAATGTCTTTTATACCAAGAATTCCTATGGTCTCATTGATATAATTTTCAGGTTTGATTAAAGCTATTTTTTCTTTGTTGGCGATTAATTCGTTGACGGAAATTTTTAAATCTTTTGCCATTTTTTCAACGATTCCATAAGCTTCAGGGTGCACAGCCGAATTATCTAACGGATTTTTTCCATTGTGAATTCTAACAAAAGCCGCTGCTTGTTGGTATGCTTTTTCTCCCAAACGCGGCACTTTTTTAATTTGTTTTCTGTCTTCAAATGGTCCGTTTTCGGAACGATAAGCAACAATATTCTCTGCCATCTTCTCTCCTATTCCACTTACATAACTTAACAACGATTTACTTGCTGTATTGATATTTATCCCAACCGAATTCACACATCTTATTACGGTGTTATCCAATTCTTCTTTTAGTTTTGTTTGGTCAACATCGTGTTGATATTGTCCAACTCCTATAGATTTAGGGTCTATTTTTACCAACTCGGCCAAAGGATCCGAAAGTCGTCTTCCGATGGAAACAGAACCACGAACCGTTACGTCATAATTAGGAAATTCGTCTCGAGCAATTTTACTTGCCGAATACACCGATGCACCAGCTTCTGAAACAACAAAAACTTGAACTGGTTTGTCAAAAGCAATTTTTTTTATGAAAAATTCTGTCTCACGACTAGCTGTTCCATTTCCGATAGAAATGGCTTCAATGTTGTAGGCGTTTACCATTGATTTTATCTTTTTCATTGCCATTGCAGTTTCATTTTGTGGCTGATGCGGATATAAGGTCTCATTGTATAATAAATCGCCTTTTTCATCTAAACAAACTACTTTACAACCACTTCTATAACCTGGGTCAATTGCTAAAATTCTTTTTTCACCCAACGGTGCAGCTAATAAAAGTTGACTTAGGTTTCCCGCAAAAACGTCAATGGCTTTTATATCGGCCTTCGCTTTGGCTTCTTGTAAGGTTTCATTTGAAATAGCAGGATTTAATAATCGTTTGTAACTGTCTTCTATAGCCAATTGCAAATGGGGTGTTGTATCATTTTGTTTTTTGATAATTATTTCGTCTATAATATCGTAGGCATCATCTATTTCAACATCGTTTTTAAGTTTAATAAATCCTTCATTTTCTGCGCGAAGCATTGCCAATAATCTGTGAGAGGGTGCTTTTGATAACGGTTCTGACCAATCGAAATACTGTGAAAATTTTTGTGCTGCTTCGTCCTCTTTTTTTGTTTTAACCACTTTGGTAGAAATAATTGCTTTTTGCTGAAACAAGCGACGAAGACTTTTTCTAATAATAATATTTTCATTTATCCACTCGGCAATGATATCTCTAGCACCTTGCAACGCATCATCTTCATTTATAACCTTTTCGTTAACGTATTTTGAAGCAAGAAATTCTATATCATCGTTTCCTTGTGCCATTATAATCTTAGCCAAAGGTTCCAAACCGTTTTCTCTTGCAACATCGGCTTTCGTTTTTTTCTTCTTTTTATAAGGTAAATACAAATCTTCTATCTCTTGTAAATCAAAAGATTTTTCGATTTTCGATTTTAATTCTGGCGAAAGTTGACCTTGCTCTTCAATCGTTTTTAGAATACTTTCTTTTCTTTTTATAACTTCATCAAACTGTTTGGATAATTTAGCAATTTGTTCGATAACGACCTCATCCAAGTTACCTGTTTGGTCTTTTCGATAGCGAGAAATAAATGGAATTGTACAGTCTTCTGAAAGCAATTTTAGAGTTGCTTCAATATTTTTAGGAGTAGTGTTTACTTGGCTTTGAATAAAATTTATATTGGTCATTTCATTTGTTTTTTTAATCTTGTACTATAAAATCTTTTGGATCTTCTTTTTTGAATTCGGGCTGAATATTAATATGGTTTATATGGAATTGTGTGAACAAAACTTGCTCTATTTGATGTAATAAATCGTTAAATTGGCTCATTTTTATATCTTCAGAACAGTCCAAATGGGCTTCGAGATGCAATTCATCGTCGTTTAAATGCCAAACATGAATGTGATGCAATTTTCCTGCTCCAGGAATTTTGTGCACTTCACGAACAATTTCTTTTATATCAATATGTTCTGGCGTGAAAAGCATTAACATTTTGGTTGATGTTTTGAGTAAATCAATTCCAACAACGATTAGATAAATAGCAATTAGAATGGTCATTACACTGTCAACCCAAAACCAACCAAAAAATTTCATTACTAATCCGCCAACTAAAACGGCAACAGATGCTAGCATATCGGTAAATAAATGTAAATAAGCCGATTTCATGTTGATGTTGTGCTCTGCATCTTTTTTTAACATTAATGCAGAAATTCCATTAACTGCAATTCCTAAAAGTGCCATCCAGATTACCAAACCCGATTTGATAAAATGCGGATTATAAAATCGTTCGATTGCTCCGTATATTAAAAACAAGGCTACAATAATTAAGGTTGCGGCATTTACAAAAGCAGCTATAAGTTCGGCTCGTTTGTAACCAAAAGTATGTTCAATAGATGCTTTTCGGCGTGACAATTTGTTGGCAATCAAACTAAAAACTAATGTAATTACATCTGAAAAATTATGCAAAGCATCTGAAATTAAAGCTAAACTTCCAGAAATAATGCCGCCAATAACTTGCGCTAATGTGATAAGTAAATTGAGTAAAATAGAGTAAACCAAATTTTTACCTTTTACTTCGTGTTTGTGAATGTGAACTTTAGACAATTGATGAAGAAATTAAATTATATATTTTAAAACCTAAACTAACGTATAGAAAACCAATAGGTATATTTAGAAAAAGTAAAAAAAGAGAAATCAAGATTGATTTTCTATACTCTCTATTTATTGTATAACTATGTAAAAGTTGAAATGTAAAAAAGGTATTTATAAAGAGTGCGCTAACAATAAAAAAAAGAGCGATGTATATTGTTCCATGAAATTTTGTAATGTAATAAAGAAACAGAATAACACTTCCAAATAGAAAAGTAAAAAAAGCCACTTGCCTACTTGTTTTAATTTGTTCTTTACATTCTTTTATAAAAAATTGCATGACTAACAATTAATTTTATCAACTCGTGTTGAGTGCCTTCCGCCTTCAAAATCGGTATTTAGAAAAGTATCGACAATTTCGATTGCTTGTTGAATAGATGTAAATCGCGCCGGAATACTTACTACGTTAGCATTGTTGTGTTGGCGCGCTAGCGCCGAAATTTCTTTGGTCCAACAAAGTGCTGCACGAATACCTTGGTGTTTGTTAACTGTCATGGCAATACCGTTTCCTGAACCACAAATTACTATACCTAAATCGGCTTTCCCTGTTTCTAAATCTAAGGCAACTGGATGACCAAAATCGGGATAGTCAACACTGTCAAAAGTATCGGTTCCATGATTAATTATTTGGTGTCCTTTGGCTGTTAAAAAGGCAACAATTGCTTTTTTATAATCTGGGCCTGCGTGATCGTTTCCGATTGATATTTTCATGATAATTTTTAATTGTAGTTGTGGAAACAAATTTAGTCATTCTTATTTGTTTTTCTATTTGATTTTTATAAAAATACAACTGCCTGATTTACTTACAATAACGTTTAGCTGTTGATAAGATATTTTTACAAACAGCTGTAAATCATTGTTTTTTATTTAATTCAAATGTTAAATTTTTCGATTGTTAATAGTAATTTACAAATCATTGATATTCAGCTAACTTTAAATTAACATACTTTGTTGACAACTTTGGATAGAAAAGTAGAACTTTTTCTTGGTTGTATGAGTATAATTTGTAATCCAAAATTGAAACGAGAAAATCTAATTTAGTTTGTTCTTTTTTTAGAAAATTTATCAATATATTTTTTTGCTTTTTCAACAGAAACTAACAACTAAAGTTATTTACAAAAACTATCTTTTTTAGGTTGTGAACAACTGTTAACTATTTTTTAAAATCACTTCGAAATAAGTCTTTTAGTTACTTAAAAAGGTGTTGATAAATCGGTATAAAAAAAGATAACTTACAAATCAACTTCTAAATTTAAAAGTTATTGTAACAATTAACACGCTATAATAACCATCATAAATTAATTTAAATTTAAATTTTCTTTTTGTTGTTTTTAATAGATGTTGAAAACTTTCACTTTTGTCATTCCGTAGGAATCTTTTGTATGGAATAATTAATTGATGAGATTTCTATCGAATGACAAAGTTGGACTTTATACTATTTTTAAATTTGAATTTAAGTTATCTAAAATCTCTTTTACTTTTTCGATATCGTTTGGATGCACTTTTAAAAGAATGCCGCCGTAAGCAAGAGTTGCCAATGGATCTACAGCAATTAGATTTTCGTTTTGAAATAAATAGGGAATTCCTTCATTATCTAAAATCGATTTTAAAACAATGATTTCGTGAGCAAAATTGAAAGTAGCAACGGTTTGAAAATCTTTCATTTCTTTTTTTTATAAAGATACAAAAGTTATATTTTAGATAAATCTATACTCTATTTTCTATTTTCTATTTTCTTCTTCGTAATTTTAAACTTTATTAGAAAAAGATTATGAGTAAATTACCAAAAAAGTTTGGAAAAAAAGAGAAAACATTCTCCGAAAAGATTTTAAAGATACTATCAAAAAATGCCAATAAACCATTCAATTACAAACAAATATGTGCTGTTCTTGAACTAAATGATACCAAAAGCAGAAACGAAATTATTAAAGATTTAAAAATTCTGGCTGCTCAAAAAGTGATTATTGAAAGCGAACCAGGGAAATATTTAGTAAAGGCTGTTTCACAAGATTATTACGAAGGAACTATAGACATGACTTCTCGAAGAACCGCTTATTTTATTTGCGACGAGTTTGAAGAAGATGTTTTTATTCCAACAATTAACTTAAATCACGCTTTAGATAAAGATAAAGTTAAGGTTTATGTATACAACCGTCGTCGTGGCAAAAAACCAGAAGGTGAAGTTATTGAAGTTCTCGAAAGAGCTAAAACAGAATTTGTTGGCGTTATTGATATTCAAAAGAATTTTGCTTTTGTTTCTACGGCTAATGCAAAAATGTATACTGATATTTTTATTCCAAAAGATAAATATAATGGCGCTGAACAAGGCGATGTTGTAGTGGTAAAAATTGAAGATTGGCCCAAAAAAGCCGATTCTCCGTTTGGTTCAGTAATCAATGTTTTAGGAAAACCTGGCGAACATGATACCGAAATTCATGCTATTCTTGCCGAATATGGTTTACCATATGATTTCCCTGTTGAAGTGGAAGTTTTTGCACAAAAATTAGATACCGCTATTCATCCAGAAGAAATTGCAAAGCGTCGTGATATGCGCGATACATTGACTTTTACCATCGATCCAAAAGATGCAAAAGATTTTGATGACGCGTTATCTTTCAAAAAATTAGAAAATGGAAATTATGAAATCGGGATTCATATTGCCGATGTTTCGCACTATTTACAAGAAGGAACCATTCTAGATGATGAAGCTTATAAACGAGCTACTTCGGTTTATTTGGTAGATAGAGTTGTACCAATGTTACCTGAAGTTTTATCAAATTTTGCTTGTTCACTTCGACCGAATGAAGAAAAATATACCTTTTCTGCCATTTTTGAAATTGATGAAAAAGCAACCGTTCGCAATCAATGGTTTGGTAGAACGGTTATCAATTCTAACCAACGTTTTGCTTATGAAGAAGCACAAGTTATTATTGAAACCAAAGCTGCTACAATTCCAGCCGAAATTTCATTAACTGGAAAAGAATATAAAGCATCTGATGAAGTTACAGAAGCAACTTTGAAACTAGATGAATTAGCAAAAATTCTGAGAAGAAATAGAATGAACAATGGCGCTATTTCATTTGATAAAGTGGAAGTAAAATTCAATTTGGATGAAAAAGGTGAACCAGAAGGTGTATATTTTAAAGTTTCAAAAGATGCCAATCATCTTATTGAAGAATTCATGCTTTTAGCTAATAGAAAAGTAGCTGAATTTATTGGAAAACAAAAGAAAACTTTTGTGTATAGAATCCACGATGAACCCAATGAAGACAAGCTTTTTGCTATGCAAGCTTTGATAATGAAGTTTGGTTACAAATTAGATTTACGCGACAACAAAAATATTTCCAAATCTTTAAATCAATTGATGGAAGATGTAAATGGAAAAAAAGAGCAAAATTTGATCGATACATTGGCTATTAGAACCATGAGTAAAGCCAAATATTCAACAGAAAATATTGGTCATTACGGATTAGCTTTTGATTATTACAGTCATTTCACATCACCTATTCGTCGCTATCCTGATGTTATGGTACATCGTTTGCTGCAATATTATCTAGATGGAGGAAAAAGTGCCGATGCCGATGTTTTTGAAGAAAAATGCGCCCACTCAAGCAATATGGAAAGTTTAGCAACCAATGCAGAACGCGATTCTATCAAATACATGCAGATTAAATTCATGCAAGATCATAAAGATGAAGAGTTTTTGGGTGTAATTTCTGGTGTTACCGAATGGGGAATTTATGTAGAAATCATCTCTAATAAGTGTGAAGGAATGTGTAGAATTAGAGAAATAAAAGATGATTATTACACATTTGACGAAAAACAATATGCATTGGTAGGACAAATTTCTAAAGATTTATTACAATTAGGCGATGAAGTTTACGTTAAAGTAAAGAATGCTGATTTAGTGAAGAAACAATTGGATTTTCATTTTATTAGAAAGAATTCTTAATTTTTGTAACAAATGCAATTTTACTAAGTCTTTAAAATTAAAAAGAAGTATGAAAAAAATAGTTTATAGTATATTGTTTATCAGTTCGATAACTTTTTCACAGGTAGAAAAAAACGTTGGAGAATTTACAAAAGTAACATCGTTTGATCAAATAGATGTTCTATTGATTGAAGGAAACGAAAACAAAGTAATTCTAAATGGTGCAGATGCCGAAGAAGTTGAATTAGTTAATAAAAATGGTGAATTAAAAATTAGAATGCCCTTAACCAAAATGCTTTCTGGCGAAAATATTTCTGCGACCGTTTATTACACCAAATTAGAAGCTGTAGAAGCCAATGAAGGTTCAAGAATTTCATCTTCAGCTATTTTTACAACAACTGCTTTTGATGTAATTGCCAAAGAAGGTTCGCAAATAAAGATTAAAATAGAGGTTAGTAAATTGACTTTACGTGTCGGAAATGGCTCTTCGGTAAATATAGAAGGAAAAGCGACTAATCAAGATATTATTGTGAATTCTGGTGGAATTTATGAAGCAAAGAAACTAATTACCAATCAAACTGTTATTACTACAAATGCTGGTGGTGAAGCCGATATCTACGCTACAGATTTTGTTGATGCTAAGGTTAGAGCTGGTGGCGATATTACTGTATATGGAAACCCAAAGCAGTTGAACCAAAAAATAATTGCTGGAGGAAAAGTGCATAAAGCCGAATAAAAATAGTTTAGGAGTTTATTATTTTTTAGTTTAACTTTACTTCTAAACTCAGAAACTTAAATAATGATCAACGATATTCTTGCAGCTATTCCTTGGGGGATTTTATTAGCTTTTACTATTGGACCTGTTTTTTTTATATTACTTGAAACTAGTATAACTAAAGGATTCAGAGCTGCAATGATTTTTGATTTTGGCGTTGTATTTGCCGACATTGTTTTTATTTTAATAGCCTATTTCAGTACTAATCAAATTCTTGAAAGACTTAAAGACGATCCTGCTTTATTTATTTTTGGTGGTGTTATTATGCTTAGTTTTGGCATCATTTCTTTTATAAAAGAGAAAAAAGATTTCAAGAAAAAACAAGAAGAAGATTATGATGATGAAGATAATATTAAGAAAAATAATTATTTAGGTCTATTTTTCAAAGGATTTTTACTAAACTTCATCAATATAGGCGTTTTAGCTTTTTGGATGGGAATTATAATAGTTTTTGGTCCCAAACTCAATATGGAAACCAATAGAATTATCCTTTTTATAACTGTAATTATCCTAACTTATTTTGCTGTTGATATTCTAAAAATATTGGTTGCCAAACAACTAAAAAGCAAATTAACACCTTTCAATATCTACAAAATAAAACGTGTTATAAGCGTTATCCTAATGATTTTTGGAGGTTTCTTAATGGTACAAGGCCTCTTCCCAAAAGAAAAAGAAATGATAAAGGAGAAGTTGGAACAGTTGAAAGATTAGAAAGATGAATCTATAAGCTGTGGTATTATTTTATAAAAAACGATTCTTATAGTTAAGTATGACTTCCTTTTTAAACAGACAAATATGAAAGTTATAAATATTCATAAAAGAGAAATTAAAGAACCAAAAAGAGAAATTAATATATTATTCAACACTCTGGCAACGAAAAACGATATGATGTTGGCAACTGATAAATGGTCGCCTATGAAGTTGGACAGAGGATTAAAAGTTGGCTCAAAAGGTGGACACGGACCAATAAAATATTTTGTTACAGAATATATTCCTGAAAAGCTTATAACTTTTCAGTTCGACATGCCAGGTTTTAATGGCTTTCATAGATTTGACATAAACGAGTTGGAACCTAATAAAACTGAACTTATACATACCATTGATATGACCACAACAGGCTCGGCAACATTGAAATGGGCTTTGGCTATACGCTGGTTACATGATGCTTACATTGAAGATGCTTTTGACAAAGTAGAGAATCATTTTACTACGCATAAAAAAATAAGTAAATGGAGTTTATGGGTTAGAATTTTAAGAAAAGTAATGAAGCCAAAAAGAAATAAAATCAAACAGTCAACATAAGCTTCCAACGGTTTTTTTGACATTATTTAATATTTTATGACAACAATCTGCATTAAGGCAAGTATTGAAACGTTTGTAACAAGCAAATAAAATAATATTAGGAACTAACTCAATAAAGATTATCAAAGATGTTGGATGTTAATATATGACAATCAACAAACTCTATTTTTTATCCGCCATACATTTTTTATCAATGATTTCAAAACAATTTTTAAAAGATTCAGAAGGTCTAAAAAGGGATTAGAACTTCAAAAAATAATTATACTGACATATTTTGTAATTCTCCTTAAAACTTCTTTGGTATCAATATATCTTTGTTTTTCAGATTCTTTTAGGATGAACAAAATAAAAACCCTATTAATCGTGAGGATTTTAAGATGAGTAACTTTATGAATTCGAACATAATTTTACTTAATTTTTCCTAAAAATTATAAATTAAAAATCCTCTCGATTGAGAGGATTTTAAGAAGAGGCATCGTCCGGATTCGAACCGGAGTAGGAGCTTTTGCAGAGCCCAGCCTAGCCGCTCGGCCACGATGCCAATTTATTTATAGGACTGCAAATATAATAAAAACTTTAATGTTTAAAAGTTTAGTAGTTTAAAAGTTTAAAAAAACTTTACTTCGTACTTAAAAGCTCTTATTTTGTACTTAACTTCTGTATTCTTCCATTTCTATTGTAACGGCTTCAACATCACCACCGATAGGCGGATTTAGTTTAGAAACAGCTAATATAATTCGGGAAACAGCTGGAATTTCTTTGAAGATTCTTGTTATGATTCTGTTAGCAACATGTTCAAGTAGTTTAGAACGAATAGCCATTTCTTCTTCAACAATTTTATTCAAAAGAACATAATCAACCGTATCTTTTAATTCATCAGAAAGTGCCGATTTGCGTAAGTCGGTTTTTATTTCAAGATCAACTCGGTAATCTGAACCAATTTTTCCTTCTTCTTCAAGGCATCCATGAAAAGAAAAAGTGCGTATATTTTGGAGTTTTATAGTTCCCATAATTATCTATTATATCTTGGATCTTGTTTGGTATATCGTTGTGTACATGGACAATTACTTATATTTTGGAAAATATCTAAACCAAGTGTAATCATGTGTGTACCAGAGTTATAACCAATCAAGTCATTTGTTGTTACTTGATATGAATAGGCAAAGTAAAAGTTGTTTTTCTTTAATCCAGCCATTGGACCTATATTTAAAGGTTTTCCAATTTGATCATTTAGGAAGCGATACGATATACCAGCCCAATAATAACTTTCAAAACCCAGTGTTCTTACTTTGAAATTAATATCAGAAATAGACCTTTTGTCACTTTCATAATATTGAAAATGCAAAGAAGGCTCATACTCTATTCTGTCATTACTTTCAGATTTTAATACCAAGCTAGTATAAAAGTTATAATTCCTTAGTTTATTTGGCTCTTTTAGAATAAAACCATCTGTATCTTTCTTTAAAATATTATTGGCATTTGCAGTAAAGTCCCAATTTTTTTGACGATAAAGAAAACCTACATCAAAATTTGTATTGGTAAGACTTCTTCTATCTGTTATAATTGGATTATACTGATATCCATCTGTAAAATTTTCGATATCGATATCAAAATTATTTTGAACATATGAAATACCTAACGATAAATATTTATCTGAATAATAATCAAGTATTAAATGATGTGCAAAAGAAACTTTAAATCCTTTTTGATTTGTATTTCCGTTTTTATCGTTGTACATAAATACTCCAACACCCGACCTCTGACCTAATCTTCCATCGGCAGATAAAGATTGGTTATCTGGTGCTCCTTTTATTCCTACCCATTGTGTTAATCCATTTACTCTTATTTTAATATTATCACCAATCCCCATATAAGTTGGTGAAACAACAGCAGGGTTATCACCTAAATACTGTGTAAAGTTAGGAATCGTTAATTCTTGAGAATAACTTTTAAAAAAAAGCAGACAAAAAAGTATTTTTATAAATGTTTTCATTTTTTTATCTATAAAGTGTAACGTTTCCAACAAATGTTCTTCCTGTACCATCATTTACTTCAACTATATACCAATAATCACCAGTAGGTAATGGATTTCCTCTATAATTACCATACCATTTTTCCCCTTTTCTTAAAAATGCTACTTCTCTACCGTATCTATCGAAAACTTTTGTAACCAAATCATTGAAATTATCAATGTTTTCAGGTGTCCAACCATTATCAGGAGTAAAATAATTTGGTATTATAATATCATAGAACGTTGCTGGCAATAAAATAGTTTCTTCGCAACCATTATCGTCAATAACTGTTATGGTTTGTTGACCAGTTTTATTAATGATGTAGACATTGTTGCTTCCATTATTATTTCCGTTGAAAACAAATGTATATGGTTCTTTACCACCTGTAGCTACAGCTGTGATTTGATTTAAGCCTGTTTCAGACGCAGAAAGTTCTAAAATAGGTGTTGTAGTCACGGTAACAACTTCTGTTTGTTTAACACAACCATTATCGTTTTTAATATATACTACGTGATTACCAGGTGTTAAGTTAGTAAAGACATTATTTGATTGATAGTTAGTTTGATTATCTAAAGAAAATTGCGTTGTAGATAGTAAACTATCGTCTATTAAAACAGTTAGTGTATTTGCATATGGATTTAATGCTGTAGGACAACCTGGGTTGATATAGTAAGTGGAACTTAAATCTACAGTAGGATCGGTTTGAATAATTGCATTTGTTACACAACCATTAGCATCTTTTATGTAAATTTCATATTCTTCATCTCCAAATACAGTAGTATTATTTGTATAAGTATTTGTACCATTAGAGATATAGTTATTTTCACCATCAAAACTGAATTGATATGGTGGAGTTCCTCCACTAACTGTTAAAGATACACTACCACTTTCACCATCACATTTAGGGCTTACAACAGTTGGTTGGAAAAATACTAATGCAGATGGTTCTGTTATCGTTCTCGTTATTGTACCATAACAACCATTTGCATCCTGATACAAAATATCATATGTTCCTGCTCCTAATCCAGTAATTGTTATGTTATTTGGATTTGAAGGATCTATTGTTTGAGAGAGATTAGGTGAAACAGCAAATTGATAAGGTTGTACACCTCCAGTAAGTGCCAAGCTAATTTCGCCATCTTTTTTACCAAAACAGCTAATGTTTTTTATATTTACAGTTGGTGTTGTTAAAGCAAAAGGTTCGGTTACCAATATGGCCGCAGAAGTTTGTTCACAATCTCCACTTGTAACTAAAACATAATATGTTTCTCCAGGAATTATTGATCCAGCTATATTATTGAATACACCAGTTGAATTAGGGCCTGCAATATTAGAACCTGTACTGTTTTGTAAATAATATTGATAATTTCCTTGTCCTCCAGTTGTATTAGTTACAATTACTACTGCATTATCTTCATTTGCACAGTTTACGTTTAATGTATATGATAAAAGCTCAACTACAATAGGTTGGATAGGTTCAATTACTATTTCATTTGTTTGAACAGGAGCACAACTATTTGAATCGGTTACAGTATATTGGAAAACGCCATTACCTGTTGTAGGCATTGTTACGTTTAATATAATTGATGTTGTAAAACTTTGTCCATTTACGAAGTACGGAGGTGTTCCTCCAGTAGCTGTAATTTTTACCTGAGGAGTTATATCACAAGTTAATGCTCTTTCCAATACAAGTGATGCCTCAATAGGTTGAGGTTGTGATATTGTGAAAGGGAGTAATTGAACATCACAATTCCATCCATCTGTAACTCCCAATGTGTAACCAATACCAGCTATTAATCCAGTAAAAGTTGGGCTTAGTTGTGGACCTACAACAGTTCCATTAGGATATGTTAAAGTATATTGATAGCTACCTTGTCCACCAAGTACATTTGTTATTGTTACACTCGCATTGTTGTCGTTATAACAACTCAAATTTTGATTTGTTATTGTATAATTAGCTGTAATGAAACTTGCTTGATTTAGAGTTATTAATTGGCTAGCTTCACAACCAATAGCATTTGAGTCTCTAACTAATACTTTATAATCACCATGTGCTAAATCTGAAAAGATAGAAGTTGAACTATAAGGTATTATAATTGTTCCTGAAGGCATAGAAACCAGCTGATATTCATATACTCCAGACCCTCCAATTGTGCTTGTTACAGTTATTGTTCCTTTATCATCAGTACATGTTACTGGTGAGGTTTGAGCTATTGTAAGTTGCAGTTCTTGTGGTGTTCCAATTGTAATCATATTAGAAATTTCGCTACAATTTTGATAAGAATTACTTGTTGGAATTGAAACATTAATAGTATAATTTCCTGCTGCCAAACCAGAAACTATGGTCGGATTACTTGTATTAGAAGTAATTCCTGCCAAAATAATTGTACCAGATGAATCAATTACATCGTAATTAAAGTTACCAATAAAATTACTGACAGTGAAATTCATTGAACCATCACTTACATTGTAACAAGTTACGTCTGTTAAATGATTGGCAATTACTTCAAATTTTGGTAATGGATTGATAATGTAATCATTAGTTATTACAGAACAATTGGTTGTTGTATCTATAATTAGATAATTATATGTACCTGGTTGGTTTAATGTCGTAGTAAAAGGATTTGAAGTAACTGGTATTGCCACCGTCGAAGGTAATAATTGATATGTATAATTATGAGATGGGTCACCTACAATAGTAATCTCAACGGTTTCAGCAGACGCACAAGTTAAAGGCGCATTTTGAGCTATACTTGCATCAACTTTTATTAATGGATTAATATTAGTAAGCGTTTGGGTTGCAAAACAAGAATTCGCATCTTGAACAGTTATAGTAATAGATTGAATTGTTCCATTATCAATGATATCAAATGTATTTTGATTACTGAAATTTATACCGTCAAAACTATACAAATAAGGTGGTGTCCCTCCTGTTGGAGTTGGAACGGTGACAGTTATTACATTTGCTGTATTGTTTGAATTACAACCAAATTGACCTACTGAAATAGTTGGAATTATTAATTGTTGAGGAGTTTGTAGTACAACAGTTTCGATTTTCTGACAACCTCTGTTAGATTCTACAGTGATGGTGTAAGTGATTCCCGAAGCGGAACCAGCTAAACCTGTAAATACCCCATTATTTTGCGTGATTATTGGATTTATACCATCATTTATAGAATAAGTATATGGAGGGTTATTATTACTTGCATCCAACACAACTGTGATACTTCCATTTGCAGTTCCACCGTTTATGGCATTACATGTAGGCTGTACAGTAGTTAAAGTATAGTTTACAGCAGTTGGTTGTTCAAGATTTACTGGCAGAGTAACTGAGCAATTTATAGCTGGGTTACTATCTGTAATAACAACGTTATAGTCACCATAACCTAAATTAGTATTGAATAAACCACTTGTATTTGGACCATCAATAGTTATTCCTGAACTATTTTGAAGTATGTAGGTGTAATTTCCACTTCCGTTTGTTGCTTGCGCATCAATAACACCATCGTTATTTGTACAACTAGGATGAATAATGTTTGTTATTGTTCCGCTTAATACAGGAAGAATAATCAATGTTTTTGTTTCTCCACAACCGTTTGCATCAAAAATTGTGATGGTATGCGAACCAGATAGTAAATTTGAAACTATAAAAGGAGTTGTATTTTGTGTAATTGGTGCGTTTCCATCAATGGTGTAATTATAAGGAGCTATTCCATTTGTAATTCTGCTTACCTCAATTTCAAATTGACCTTCAGCGGCACATGGATTCAATAAAGCAAGGTTTATTTCAGGTGTAGGATCTAAACCAATTAAAATTGTGTCAGAAATTTGACAGCCTTTGGCATCTGTAACTGAGACCGTGTATGTTCCATCAGCTAAATTCTCAAAATAATTATCTGATGAAAAAGATTGAATGATACCACTACTGTTTGATAGTTGATATTGATATGGAGAAGTTCCTCCAGATGTGCTAGCTAAAATGGTTCCAATATTGCTTAAACAATCTCTATCATTTGTTGCAATTAATTGCAGAGATAAAGGTTGCGCAGGAGAATCAATAGTTATTACTGGTGATGTCAACGAACAAAATGGATAGGCGTTTTCTTTGATTTCGACATAATAGTTTCCGGCTACTAATGTTGATGTTGATGTAAATGTAGGTAATGAACTAGTACCCGCTAATACCGATATATTTCCAGGTGATGTGAATACTTCATAATCGTAACTTCCAGTATAATTTTGTATAGTGAAAGAAAGTTGACCATTATTGTTTCCAAAACAATCTACACCTTGAGTTGGTTGTGCAGTTATATTTGCAACTGGATAAGGCAACACGTTATGGGTTGTCAATAGATTACAACCAGTAGAGATATCAATGATTTCGTAAGTATATTGCCCTGTTGTATTTATTGGAGGAGGTGTAAATGAAGTTCCAGTAAAAGGTGTTACTGTCCCACTTGGTAATTGTTGATAAGAATAATTTCCTGTAGGATTTCCTGTAAATGAAATAGTAATTTCTTCATCATCATTGCAACTCAAAGATGTGTTAATTAAAATTGATGGATTTGATATTGTTTGTTTCGTTTCAAACAAGTAAGAAAAAGAAGTTGTACAATCTTTACCATCTTTAATATATACCGTTACTGGTTGTTGTGCTCCAGTATCTGTTATTATAATATTTGAAGGATTAGTTAATGGTTGGAAATTTATATTATCTAGACTATAAAAATAATTAGAATCTCCGCCAGTAACAGTTAGTCCATTTATATTTATTACACCTGCATTTGTACAAGTAAATAAATATGAATTTGGGTCATTTGCAACCAATGGGTCAGGGTCACTTAAGATTATAGGTAATGTTAATTCGCATCCTCTACTCGATTCTACCTTTACAGTATAGTTATTTTCTCCTAAGCCAATATTGAATAAACCATTAGTTTGTGTTATTGTTGTAAACCCTGGAGCTGATAATGTGTATGTGTAAGGTGGATTATTATCGTTCAAAGGATTTAACAATACTTCAATAACTCCATTTGTATCACCATTACAACTTGGATCTTGTTTGATTATTGTAAAATCAACAGGATTTGGTTGTTCAAGTTGAATAGATAGTGGAATAGAACAATTACCATCATTGATAGTAATGATATAATTTCCGTAATTTAATCCTGTAAAGGTCGCAGTTGCAGTTCCATTAGAAATTGTTACAGGCGGTGAAGAGTTAATAGTAAAACTATAGACTCCAGTACCGTTTGCAGCATTCACTTGAATAGATCCGCTATTAGGTGGAATACATGTAGGTTGATCTATAATAGATGTATTTCCAGATAAATTTTGATTAATTGTAAAAGGAAAATCAAAGAAGCAACCATTTGCATCGGTAATTCGAATTGAATGATTTCCCGAAAAAAGATTAGAGATTGTAAAAGTAGAGGCATTTTCAATAAAAGATACACCGCCATCAACTTGATACGTATAAGGCGCAATACCTATATTTAGTGTTGTATCTCGAGTTACAATTACTTCAAATAAACCTTCGTTTGCACAAGGATTATCCACAACCACAGAAGTTATTTCTGGATACGAATCTAATCCTACATTTATTGGCGTTTGCTGAATACAATTATTAGCATCTTTGATATAGACAATATAATTTCCAGATTCAACATTGAATGTACTTATTGAACTCCATGTTGGGTCACTTGCAATTGGTGCCGCTAAAGCAGCATCTCTAATGATAAAGCTGTAACTTGGAGTTCCATATTGACCAATTGCATTTACAATACCAGCATTTGTATTACAATTATCATTTGTAGATGTTGCCGTAACAGCTAGTAAATTTGTAGACTGTGTGATTTGAAAATTAGTAGTTGTTGACGTACAACCAACATTAATTCCGTCGTTTTCAGTAATTAAAATATAATAAATACCAGGCGGCAATGACGCAAAATTTGTCACAACCTCAACAGGTTGGTCTACAATTAAAGAACCAGAAAACGAAGGACTAGTTGGTGTGTTCGATTGCGCATTAAAAATTTGATAACTTACAGAAGTTGTTGATGGATCAAAATTTGTCATAGAAAAACTAACAGATCCATTTCCGCTACCTGTACAACTAACATTTTGAACTACATCAATTGTTGACGTAATTGATGAAGGTGTAATAATTGGAGCATTTGCAGTTTCAAAATAGTAACAATTTGTTACCAAATCTAATACAATAAATGTATATGTCACACCTGGAATTAAACCATTAAATGTAGCTGTTTGAGGAGTTCCAATATCTGCAGGAATCCACTCAGGTCCAGGATAGACAGGAGGTGTATTCTGTGTTAGAATAGCAAAAGCATATGATCCACTTGCTACAGGTGAACTTACTGTTATTATGGCAGTACCACCCGAAACACAATTTACAGTAGCAGTTGAAACGTCTATATCTAAATCATCTGGTGGTGATGCAATAATGATATTATTATTAATTAGTGAACAACCATTTGCATCAATAACCTCAACAGTATAAATACCGAAATTTAAGACAATAAACGTATGATTTTCATTGTTGGTTGTGGTATATTGGTCAATTAATCCAAAATTATTACTCAAATAATAAGTATATGGTTGAGTTCCTCCTAAAACATTTTCTACATTAATTTGTCCATATTGTGTTCCCGAACCAGTACAAATTATGTCGGTTTTTGTTATATTGAAGTTTATTGCATTTGGTTGATTTATGGTTATTACTTCAGTATCGGTACATAAGTTAGAATCCCTTACAGTTACTGTATAATTTCCAGCAGAAAGACCAGAGAATGTAGGTGATGGTTGGAAATTTATTCCATCGATACTATATTCAAAAGGACCAATTCCGCTTGAACTATTAATAGTTGTTGTTATAGTCGCATTGTTATTTCCATTACACAGAACAGGTGTAGTTTGAGTTAATGCAGTTATACTTGGATTTGAAATTGGATTTACTTGAATTGTATTCGTTATAAAACTACATCCTGCACTATCTGTAATACTAAATTGATATGTTCCTGCAGTTAAAACAGTATAGTTAAATGGATTTGAAACTACATTTGTTAAAACTCCAAAACCTGTATTATTTACATTTACTTGGTATTGATATGGAGTGGTTCCCCCAGTAATGTTTATATTTATTAATGCATTTGGGGATGTTGAACAATCAAGATTCTTTGTCAATGTTGCATTTGCTAACAATTGAGATACAATAACTTGATTTACTGTTGCTGTACAACCAAAGTTATCTACTACCTGAATGGTATAATTACCTGGAGTAAGATTTGAGAAAACAGAATTATTTTGTAAAGAACTATATGAACCACCGTTTAACTGAATTTGATATTGATAAGCAGGAGTACCACCTGAAGCAATTACTTCTATTGAAGCACCATTGGTAGTGTCATAACATAAGTCAGAATTCGATAAATCTACAACAATTGATGGATTAATATAAGGAGTTAATGTAAACGATTGACTTATCTCACAACCATTTGCATCTGTAACTTTAATAATATAAATCCCGTTTTGAATTAAATTTGAAAACAAACCCGAACTTTGGTTTACTGTAGTACCACTCGGATAAGTCAACGTATATTGATAAGAACCCCAACCCCCAGCTGCATTTGCATTTACCGAACCACCAATGTTGCAAGTAGGTTGAGTAAAAGGAGCGTTTAAAGTTAATGGAGAGCTAGGTGATAGCACTGTAACTGTATTTGTTGCAGTACAATTAGTGATTAAATCTGTCACAAGAATTGAATAAGTTCCAGCAACAAGATTAGTCAATATTATTTGTGAATTTGTTTGATTTGTAACAACAGTTCCAGAATTTATTGAATAAGAGTAATTTGTACTAAATCCAGAAACTGTAAAAGTAACTTGTCCATTTGCATCATTTAAACAAGCAACATTATTATTTACTAATCCATTTACAGAAATTAATGAAACAGCTTGTACAGGTATATTTTTTTGATATTCGCAACCATTTGCATCTGTCACTTTTATTGTAAATACAGTATTTCCTGAAACGGGTAAATTATTAAAACTAACTGTATTACCAGTTATGGTTGTTGGATTAATTATACTTGGAGAAATAATTTGATAAGTATAAGGCGCAGTTCCTCCTATAGCTGTTGCTACAATATTTGTTGTTAAATTCGGACATGTTATTGCCGATGATGTTAATGTAATATCTGTAGGTGGTAACGGAACGCTAAGAGTTATAGGATTTGTTGAAATAATACATCCATTTAAGTCTTTTATTCTTATCACATATGTTCCAGCATTTAATCCAGAAAAAACTGGATTTGAGACAAAAGAAACACCATTAATACTATAAGTATATGGACTTGTTCCTCCAGAAACACCTATTGCTTCAATTGTTCCAGTTGTAATTAAACAAGTAATTGGTTGAACCAATTGAGATTGCCCAATCAAAGGTTGAGGTTGTGTTAAAACAATTGTTTCAGAATCTATACAATCTTTAGAATCTTTTACCCCAATAGTATATGATCCGGCAATCAAATTGGTAAAAACGTTAGATGATTGATATGTACCACCATTAATATTATATTGAAATGGACCAGAACCAAAAGAAGCATCAATGTTTACAGTCAAAGTTCCATTATTATTCCCGTTACATAAGGGAGAAACAGGCGTTATAGAAAGTATTGAAGGATTAGAGATAGGATTAATAGTTATTGTATTTGTTTGAAAAACACAACCTTGAGCATCCGTAATCTGAAACTGATAACTACCAGGATTTGCAGTTGTATAGCTAATAGATGAACCGCTTACATTGCTCAATGCTCCCCATGCTCCCCCATTAAACTTTATTTGATATTGATAAGGGCTTTGACCTCCATTAATAGCAACATTTATTATTGCTTGCGGATTTGTCGTACAATCCAATGCTTTTGTTAATGTCGCTTGAGCAGTCAATTGAGGATTAATAACTTGAGTTATTGTGTCTTCACACCCATAACTATCTATTACTTTTATTGTATATGTACCAGCTGCTAAATTTGTAAATGTTCCACTATTTTGAAGTGTACCACCATTAATTTGATATTGATATCCGGGCGTTCCGCCTGTTGTAGTAACAATTAATGATGCTCCCGAAGTACTATTAATACATAAATTAGATAATGGACTTAAAGTTAAATCTGGATTGGTTGTTGCATTTATTGTAAAAGTTGATGAAACAACACAGTTATTAGCATCTTCTACAGAAATTATATAAGTACCTGTTTGAGATAGGTTACCAAAGACTCCGTTAGTTTGTGGACCCACCAATGCACCGTTTGGCTGAGTTAATGTAAATTGATATGAACCCCAACCACCAGTTGCCGTAGCATTTAAACTACCATTAGCAATACATGTCTTTGGAGTGAATGGTGCAGATAACTGTAATGCACTTGCTGGCTGAGTAACCGTTACAACTTTAGTTGCTTGACAATTTGTTTGTGTATCTGTTACAACAATCGTATAGGTTCCCGCAACAAGATTGTTAAACGATATTGTTGTTGTTGTTTGATTTATAATTGGTGTACCACCATTTAGAGTATAGGAGTAACTAGAATTAAAGTTAGCAACTGTAAATAAAACGGATCCTGTAGCCGTTCCGTAACATTGAACATTTGAAACAGTATTACCATTAACGGTTATTATATCTATAGCTTGAATAGTAATAGATTCTTGATAAACACAACCTTTACTATCGGTAACTTTAACAGTATATGTTCCTGCAACTAAGTTATTAAAAGTTGCAGTTGTGCCTACCGTTGAGGTTGGATTTACTACAGATGGAGTAATTATTTGAAAACTATATGGAGCAGTTCCTCCAACCACTGTTGCTGTTATATTACTAGTAAGCGTTGGGCATGTTATAGCTGTAGAACTTGTAATTAAATCTGTCGGAGCAATTGCTGGTGTTATTTCTATTGGAAGCGTTTGATACAAACAATTATTTGCATCTTTAATTATTATAGTATAGGAACCAGCATTTAAATTAGAAAAGATATTTGAAGATTGAAAAGTGGTACCATTAATGCTGTAGGAATATGGAGCAGTACCTCCTGTAACATTTATTGCTTGAATTGTTCCATTAACAATACATGTTTTTTGTTGTACAAGTTGAGATTGACCAATTAGAGGCTGTGGTTCAGTTATCACTACATTTATTGTGTAAAAACATTCTCTATTACCCTTTTTATATTTTACAGTTATAGTATAATTTCCTGGAGCTAAGTTGTTAAATGTATTTGAAGATTGAAAAGTGGTTCCATCAATGCTATAAGTAACCGTGTAACCATTTGTTGGTGCCGCTGATACGGTTATTGTACCATTGTTTAAACCATTACATGTAACATTAGTATGCACTTCGGATGTGTTTACTGGAGGCTCAAGATTAATTGTAACAATATTTGATAAACTTGTACAATTATTACTGTCCACAACAATAAATTGATAATCACCTTGACCTCCTATTTGAACGTCAAATATCACACTTGTTTGGAATTGATAATTAGTTGGATTAACCAAAACGCCATTATAGCTGTAAATTGCATAATTATAGGGAGGTTGACCTCCATTTGGATTAACCTGTATGTTTCCTTGAGTACAGCTTATGTGTTGTGAAACGGTTGCATTAAACGTTAAGTTTGATAAATTTTGAATTACAACATTTTCTGTATAAGTACAACCATCATCTGTAGTTGCCGTAACGGTATATGTTCCTGGGTTTAAATTAGAAAACAGATAGTTGTTTGTGCTAGTTGGACCAACAGAATTTAGTAAAGTAGCACCTTGAAATAATTGATAGTAATATTGAGGATTTACACCATTTACTTGTACTCTAATACTTCCAAAACCATTATTACATAATTGGTTAGTAGTTATAACATCAACATCAAGTATTTTTTCAACAACATCAATGAATGGAAATTCAAAAACGCAACCATTGGTTACGCCAGTTTGCCTTATGTAAACCGTGTAGGAACCTGCAGTTGTTATATTAGAAAAAGTGTTGCTTGTTTGCCATGGACCAGTAGGACTCAAACTATATTCATATCCTAGAGGGATACTAGAGACTGTTATAGTACCTTCTGTATTACAAACTATATCTGTTGAACTTATAGTAGGATTTAAAACATTTTTATATACATTAAAATAGAATGTTCTAAAGCAACCATTTTGATAAAAAATTATTATCCTATATTGTCCTGCATTTGTAGCCAAAAAGTCGGGACCAGTGCCAACTTGATTCCATAAACAAGATGAATTTGTATTGGCGCAATCTGTTATAGTCACACCAGGGCAACTTCCAACTACTAACTGTTGCCAAACTATATTAACAGCACTTGTTATACCTGTTTGAATTAATTGACTATCTGTTAATCCACACAAAATTATTTTTGGCAACTCCGATCCATCATTTGGACAAATCGCAACCACATCGGCAAATGGTGTAACAGGGTTTGTAACATTTGCTAAATCATTGAAATAAATTACATTAATAGTTTCATTTAATGATATACAAGGAGCAGGAGTAACCATACTTACATAATAAGTACCAATATTGCTTACCGTTATCGATTGAGTATTCCCTCCAGGAACAGGAATAGGAGGCGTGGCTACATTATTGTCATGATCATAAGTCCACACATAATTAGAATAACCATTTGCCGCAGTTAAAACTATAGAGTTACCGCATAAAACTTCCTCTCTAACAAATGAACACAAATCAATATTTGTTAGAAAATTAGTGGCTCCAGGTGTTGGATAAGTACATTCATCAAATCCATTATAACTAGGATTGTCTGTAATAACTTGTGTGTTCTCTTCACCTTGATAGGAAACAAAAGCCTGGTTAGTAACAATATTAGCACATGCATCAATTACATCAAAACAATCAACAGGTGTTCTTACTTTTATTTTTATACAATATTGAGGATCGTTTTCTTCGACTAAATCATTATTTACTGTAAACGTAAGTTGATTAGTCGTCGGATTAAAAGAATAACTAACACCATGAGGTAGAATCAAGTCATCACCAACAGTTATTGTCCCGTCAACAGGAAATATTATATTTGTTGGTAATTGATCGGTTATAACAAAATTTTGTGCATTATCGTTTCCTGTATTTTCAAAACATAATGAATAAAAAAATTCTTGACCTAGACTTAGAGGATCCCCATCTATATTATTTCCACTAAAATCTTCTACGGTTTTTATTAATGGAATTTTAGGTTCAATAATTTCAACATCAAATGAAGTGAAAAAAATATCATATTTATCTTGTGTTGAAGTGGCTCTAAGAGTTACACCCGTTTCATCATTAGGAATAACAGTATTTAAAGGATTATTTATTCTTATTAAATGAGAATCCCAACCCAATGTGTTTAGACTATTGGGGTTTCTTGCTAGAAAATTGGTTCCGTTTACAGTAATAGAAGAGTTAAAGAAATTATTTAAAACAGGCGCAGTAGGAGGAGGAGTATTAAATAAATTTGTATAGTTTGCAACGCCATTAGCTTTTATTAGCAATTGATCTCCAAAAATTCTATTATCTCCTTCTAAACATGATACAGCCATCTTAGCTCTAACAGGTAAAGGAGGAGGAAGTGTTATAAATCCAGAAACAGGAATATCCATATTACCAACACCAGCAGCTATTACCGCATGTCCGTCAAATGTTGTAATTTTTTTACCAGGTAAATTAATGTTCTCATAAACAATAACCAAAGTCCAACCACCAGCAACACCTCCTGGAATTGCAAAATTTCCTTGATTACTTCTACCATCTCTACTTACTCTAATATTTCCAACAAAATAATTTCCATTAGGATTAGTTAAAGGTGCTATTATTGAAGTAACATCTGCAAAACAAGAATAAGGACCATGTCCAACATTTGTTTGATTTGTGTCGGCGAAACCATTGTATAAAACTTGGGTATTATAAACAGGGGAAGTTGGAGTTATATCTATATAGTTACCTCCTGGAACCTTAAATTTTACATGATCCCAGTCTTCATTTCTTCCCGAAGAAGGATTGTTTCCTACTGTATATCTGTAAGTAGCTGACCAATATAATCCTGCGTGTACAACCCTTGAACATTCTGGATCTGGTAAATTGAGCACAGCACTACTAGAATTGAAAGTTGTTGGATCTCCATCGATATCAATAAATTGCATATCAACCTGATCATTATATTCAGAAGCATTTCCAACTAAATTATAGGCAACATTTGTTGGCGTTTTATTAACAATATTATTAGATATAATTGTTAAGTCACCCCTAACGGTAGTTTGATATCTTATGTCAAATGAATTTTTTATTTGTGAATAAGATTTTGAATAACCTAAAATGATTATTAGTAATAATATTTTTGACGAAAAGTACTTCTTTTTCATAATCTTATAAAATTGGGAGCATCCAAATAATATCTTTGTATTTATTGTTATAACTAGATGAATTTGCTTTTTTTGCATCTTCTAAATTGTCATATCTTTCTAAGAAAACATAATTCCATTCGCCACTAACTGTTGTGAAAAAACCACTTTTCTTTAAACCTAATTTTCGTAATTCAGCTAATTTTTTCTCGGCAGTGGCTTTATCACTGTACACATTTGTTACCAGATAATATCCTTTTTTAATTCCACCATTTTTTTCAGGTAAAATCAAATAGTTTATATCTTCTTCTTCGGCTATTTTTTTGAAATTTTCAATTTTTTCTTTCGAAGTCTTATTGTCAACAGCTACTTCTTTGGTATATACTTTTTTCTTGTAACGTCTTATTTCCTCTTCTTCAAGTGTTTTGGTTTTGTCTAATTCTTTTTTAGTAGATTTTGATGGCTTTACGTATTCATCATCATTTGTACCAAAAGAGTAAGCTAAATAAAATTCATGAGTAGGACCTAAGTTTGTTATTTCGTTTATTAATCCTTTTTCATAATTGTAACCTACAGCAAATCCCGATAAAACATTAAAACCGACACCCAAAGCAGCGCCATATAAATTATTATATGAACCCTGTATCCATCCTGCTTTTGGCATATTATACAATATACTACCAGTATACTCCATATCCACACTTTTTGAATATTTAGCTCTTGTTAGTATTGTAAAATTACTATTCTCAAAAATGTTACTTGCTTCACTCTTAGGTGAATTATACATTAAATGTCCAGAATAGGTTTTCTCTCCAAAATGCGTCTGTGTTTTACTACTTCCAAAATTATAGTCAACAAGATTATCGCCATATATACCAATATTGAAATCACTTATTTGCAATGAAATTCCAGGGTTTATTAGCAACATTGTTGTTTTTTCATATTGATTAAACAATGGGTCAGGTTCTGTTGTAATAATTCTTGTTCTGTCTAAATCCGAATTAAATCCTATAACATTAAATCCTAATCCCAGAATGGTATTTTCAGATAAATTGATGCCTTTAGAATAGTTACCAATTGCACCAATACTCTTCCATACACCAACAGTTTTTTGATAAACACTTAAACCATATCCACTTTTTTCAAAGTTATTTCCATTAAAACCTAATAAATATGTTTTAGGAGCATCAGTAACTTCAGACCATTGACTTCTATGATTTAAAATTATTTCAGCTTTACTATTATTAAATAATGATAACGATGGATTTATAAAGTTTCTATTGAACTTGATGAAAGATTGCGAAGGCATCTCAAAAGATTCTACTACATTTTGAGAACTTAAAATGCTTGTTTTAAGTAATATAACAAAAAAAAGAATAAATGTAATTTTCCTCATGTTTATTTTATTACTATTGATAATGTTCCCTTTGCAACTATTGAATTGTTTTTCAATATTTTGTAATAGTAAACACTGTTGTTGTTGACTAAACTTTCTAATGAAGTCCCATTGGAATAATTTTTTGCTCTAAAAACCTCTTTGTTCCAAGCGGTAAAAATAACTACCTCAACATCGTCCTTTTCAACATATTCATCAGGTAAAATCCATTTATCATTAATACCATCATTGTTTGGAGTTATTGTATTTGGAATAGTTGATGTCAAAGCTACATCTTTGGCAACAACCATAAAGTTTTTCACAACGTTGCAATTATTTACAGTTGCAGTCAATTGTATTGCCCCTAATTGATTCGTTGTGTATGTGTTTGAAGTTCCCACTACAGAGTTCCCGACAAACCATTCATAAGAATCAGCTCCAGAAGCTGTTATTGTAATACTTTCACCTTCAACCATTTCAATTTCTGCATCAGCATTTGGATTCGTTGTAAAACTAGAGGTATCAATGGTAGTGATAGTTATAACATTAGACTCCAACGCACAGTTTGGGGTTTGTATTTTCAGATGATAGTCCCCAGCTTCAGTAGCGATATAACTCGAATTTGTTGCATTTGGAATTGATACATTGTTTAAATACCATTGATAACTATTTGTTGAACTTATATTTGAAGTTATAAGCGTAAGCCAATCTGTTTCACAAAATTCTGTTTCTCCAGTTTCAGAGGCTATTACTAGTTCAGGAGTGGGTATTGCATACAATGAAACGGCATTTGAGTACGCATTATTATTACATGTTCCATAGTCAACTTGAACATAATAACTACCTTCAGAAGTTACATTCAGAGAAGAGGATACTTCTCCAATAATTGGAATTCCATTTTTATACCACTTGTAGACAAGTTGAGGATATTGTAAAGGACTATTAGTTCCCGCATCTACACTTAACAAATAGCCAGAATTTTCACAAAATGATTGATTTGAATTATTGTTATTTATTGTAAAAGGCATCGTAAATATAGCATAATTTGCAGCAAAAGAGTCACTATTTGGACTTGTTGCAGCAGGCGAGGTGCTCTTTATTCTTATTTTGTAATTTGTTCCGCTAACGGTTGTTGGCATAGCAAAAGATACACTAATTATAGAGCTTGTTGCTGTTGAACTTGTTAAAAGTGTTGGATTTGTAAAATCTCCTAAAGAATTTGAAAGCTCAACATTAAAAACATTTCCCGTATTCAAATTTGATGCAGGAGAAAAAGAAAAAGTTAAACTAAAATTATTGAAAGAAGGACTTGGACACGCTTCTGAAAATCCCAATACAGGTTTTGAAATAGCAATTTGAGAATGACAATTAAAAAAACTTATAACAAGAAAAAGAATATTGAAGAAATTTTTCTTCAAAGTGCTTTTAAAAAATATTGATCTAGTTATTAACATAAATACCCCCGTTTCTGTTAAAAAGTTAAATGCCCTAAAATCAAGCAAAAGTATAAAAACAAATCGAATAAAAATTCATAATTTCTTACAAAGGTAAAAAAAAGCGTCAATAATCTAGTTTTTTTCACACTTTGTCGACAAATAATAATCGTTTCCTTACATGTTTTTAACATCAACATTGTTAATAACTCATCTTAAATGTAGTTTAAATTTCATATTTTTGCAAAAAAGTATTTTATGTCAGAAGAGAAATCACTTAATTTTATAGAACAAATTATTGAAGAAGATCTAAAAAACGGATTATCAAAAAATAAACTACGTTTTCGTTTTCCTCCAGAACCGAATGGTTATTTGCATGTTGGACACGCAAGTGCTATTTGCTTAAATTTTGGATTAGGCATTGATTATCAGGCACCTGTTAATCTTCGTTTTGATGATACCAACCCTGCAAAGGAGGAACAAGAATTTGTTGATGCTATAAAAAAAGATGTGGCTTGGCTTGGTTTCAAATGGGAAAACGAATGCTATGCTTCCGATTATTTTCAAGAATTGTATGATTGGGCTATTCAATTTATAAAGGATGGAAAAGCATACGTTGATAGCCAATCTTCTGAAGAAATGGCAAAACAAAAAGGAACCCCAACAACTCCAGGAACGGATTCTCCATATAGAAATAGGTCAGTTGAAGAGAATTTAGACCTCTTTAACCGAATGAAAAACGGAGAATTTGAAGAAGGAGAACATATATTAAGAGCCAAAATTGACATGGCTTCTAACAATATGTTAATGAGAGACCCAATTATGTATCGCATACTTAAAAAACACCATCATAGAACAGGTGATAAATGGTGTATTTATCCTATGTACGATTGGGCACATGGAGAAAGTGATTATTTAGAGCAAATTTCGCATTCGTTTTGTACATTAGAATTTTTGCCTCATAGAGAACTATATGATTGGTTTCTAGATCAAATTTATGATTCCTCAAAAGTACGACCAAAGCAACGTGAATTTGCTCGCAGAAATTTGTCTCATACTGTTGTTTCTAAGAGAAAATTATTGCAATTAGTTCAAGAAAAGCACGTTACAGCTTGGGATGATCCAAGAATGAGCACAATTTCTGGAATGAGAAGAAGAGGATATACACCAGCTTCAATAAGAAACTTTGCTCATACAATAGGAATTGCTAAACGTACTAATTTAATCGATGTTTCGCTTTTAGAATTTTGTGTTCGTGAAGACTTGAATAAAACGGCTCCAAGAGTTATGGCGGTTTTAAATCCAGTGAAATTGGTAATAACGAACTATCCAGATGGAAAAGAAGAGCAATTAGACGCCGAAAATAGCCAAGAAGATGCTAGTTTAGGATTTAGAAAAGTACCTTTTTCAAAAGAGTTATATATCGAAAGAGAAGATTTTCAAGAGGAAGCTAACAAGAAATTTTTCCGTTTAACTTTAGGAACAGAAGTTCGACTAAAAAATGCTTACATCATTAAAGGTGAAAGCGTTAAGAAAGATGCTGAAGGAAATATTACCGAAATTCATTGTACTTACGACGAAGATTCAAGAAGTGGAAGCGGAACAGAAGCAAGCCAAAGAAAAGTAAAAGGAACTATTCATTGGGTTTCTATTCAACACGCTATTGAAGCTGAAGTCCGATTATATGATAGACTTTTTACACATGAAAATCCAGATGGTGATAAAGATGTGGATTTTAAAGAATACATCAATGAAAATTCTTTGGAAGTTATAACTGGATTTTTGGAGCCAAGTCTGGCTTCTGCAAAAGAGGGTGATAGATTTCAATTTCAACGTTTAGGTTATTATTGTGTCGATAAAGATTCTTCTGTTGAGAAATTGGTTTTTAACAAAACGGTTGGCTTAAGGGATACTTGGGCAAAAGTCGAAAGTAAAGAATAATCGTAAAATAGTTTTTATATATTAAACCCAACATTTTTGTTGGGTTTTTCTATTATATACATTTTCTATCACTGTTGATTTTTAATAGATATCCACTATTAAAAATGGCTTTCATAAATTGTTTTTAATCGAATTTTATAAACCAACCAACATAATCAATCAACCAATTCATAATCGTTGATTATTTCGCTTTAAAATAATTTTCACTTCTTTAACTACGATTTAACACCGTCACAAGATAAAAAGTTGTAATTTTAGAATAATTAAAACATAAAGTTATGTCAAGTAAAAATGGAAATAGCATTTTAGCAATTTTGGCAGGTGCTGCAATCGGAGTTGGATTAGGGATTTTATTTGCACCAGACAAAGGTTCAAAAACAAGAGAAAAACTTAAAGAGGGTTTTGATGATCTAAAAGGAGAAGCCAAAACAAATTGGGATGCGCTTGAAGAAGAAACCAAAGAAAAATTTTCAAAAACCAAAAATGAGTTGAAAGAAACAGTCGAGAATTTACTTTCAAGCTCAAGTTATAAAGCAGAAGAAGCAATTACTTTTTTAGAAGAAAAATTAGCCGAGTTAAAAAAACAAAACGCAAAACTTCAGAAATAATGGCTTTTGAAGAACTAAAAGAAAATACAGATGCCATTCAAGAAAATGCCAAAGCTTATATAGATAGCAGTATTGCTTATTATAAACTTTGGGGTTTTAAAGTGGCTATGAAATCAACTACATTAATGCTTAAGTTTTTCTTGATTGCATTGTGTCTTATGATTGTTTTACTTTTTATTTCTATTGCAGGAGCAATGGCTTTAGGACAATTATTTGATAGTTATCCACTTGGATTTCTTGCTGTTGCAGGAGTTTATTTAGTATTGGCGTTGTTATTATTTTTAGTAAAAGACAAAATAGTAGAAGGACCTATTTTAGAGAAATTTTCAGAAATATTTTTTAATGACTAAATTATGGAAAACAAGAAATATTCGTCCTATGCCGAAATTGAACACGACTTAGAAATTCTGAAATTAGAAAAAGAAATCTATTATAAAAAAATGCTTTTAAGTATTAATAAAACTAAAGAGAGTATCTTGCCTTCTAAATCTGTTTCATTTGTTGGAAATTTGTATCAAAAAGTATTTTCAGGAACCTACGGAACGCTTTTAAAAATGGCAATTCCTTACATTATCAATTGGTTTATAAACAGAAAAAGAGGCGATTAAGCCTCTTTTTTATCTGAAATATATTAATTAAACCTCTTCACTTGGATTTGATGTATCACTCGGATTGTAATCGGTCGAAGTAGTATCATTTTTAGGTTTTACTCTTTTAGGTTGGTTTTTCATTGTTTCACCAATTTGGTTACTTGCCGTAAAACTTGCCACCATATTATTCAACATATCACTTCCAGCTTGAGGAGAATTTGGTAACAAAATCAAATTCGAATTTGTATCAGCACCAATAGCTTGTAAAGTATCATAATGTTGTGTAACCACTATTAATGCAGAAGCTTCCTGAGAATTGATTCCAACAGAATTCAAAACTTCAACACTTTCTACCAATCCACGAGCAATTTCTCTTCTTTGGTCGGCGATACCTTGACCTTGCAATTTTTTACTTTCAGCTTCGGCTTTTGCTTTAGCCACAATTCTAATTCTTTGTGCTTCTGATTCAAATTCAGCTGCTGTTTTTTCTCTATCAGCTGCGTTAATTCTGTTCATCGCATTTTTAACTTGAATATCTGGATCAATATCAGTTACCAATGTATTGATAATATCATATCCATAAGAAACCATTGCTTCATTCAATTCACGTTTTACAGCAACAGCAATATCATCTTTTCTTACGAAAACGTCATCCAAAATAAGTTTAGGAACTTCGGCACGAACGACATCAAAAACATAAGCCGTAATCTGATCGTGAGGATATTCTAATTTGTAAAACGCTTCATAAACCTTATCTTGAATCACTTTAAACTGAACCGAAACTTTCATTTTGATAAACACGTTATCTTTCGTTTTGGTTTCAATCAATACATCCAATTGTTGAATTCTTAAGTTAACTCGACCAGCAACTCTGTCAATAACTGGAATTTTAAGTTGTAAACCTGAGTTTCTAATACTTGTAAATTTTCCAAAACGTTCAATAACGACAGCAGTTTGTTGTTTTACAGTAAAAAAAGAGGAAAGTAGAATAAAAATTCCCAATCCTAAAAAAGCAAAGAAAAATGTTCCCATTTGTTGTTTTGATTAATTTGTTATAACTATTATACGCACAAAATAGCAATATGTTACAACGGAAAGAAGATAAAAAAAACTGTAGATTCAATGATTTTTATAAATTTTTGAATCTACAGTTTTAATTTTTTTTGAATGAGAATTACAAACTAGCTATCGCTTTTTCCAACCGTTTGATGGTTTCGTCTTTTCCAATTAGTTCAACAATATCAAAAAGATGTGGCCCTTTTAAAGCTCCTACCAAACTCAATCGGAAAGGTTGCATTACTTTTCCCATTCCAATTTCGTTTTTCGTCATCCAATCTTTTACAATAGCCTCAATATTTACCGAAGTGAAATCTCCAATATTTTCTATCACAGAAATCAATTGTTGCATTAAATTTGGTGTTTCGTCTTTCCAATTCTTAGCCGCTTTTTCATCATAAGAAGTTGGTGCAACAAAAAAATAATCTGATAATTCCCAAAAATCAGAAACGAAATTTGCTCGTTCTTTTATCAAAGAAACTACTTTCGTCAAATTTAACTCTGTTGAAATTCCTTTTTCAGCCAAAATAGGAGCGAAGGCTTTTGCCAAATTTTCATCACTTTGTTTTTGTAAATACTGATGATTAAACCATTTATTTTTCTCAGGATCAAATTTAGCTCCAGCTTTATGAACCCTATTCAAATCAAATTTTTCAGCCAATTCTTCTAAGGTAAACAACTCTTGATCGGTTCCGTCATTCCAACCTAATAAGGCTAAAAAGTTTACAACTGCCTCAGGGAAAAATCCTTTTTCTCTATAGCCGTCTGATTTTGTCATGCTTGAAGCATCTGTCCATTCTAATGGAAACACTGGAAATCCCATTTTATCGCCATCACGTTTTGATAATTTTCCATTTCCAATTGGTTTTAAAATCAAAGGTAAATGGGCAAATTCTGGCGCATCCCAACCAAAAGCTCTATACAGTAAAATATGTAATGGCATCGATGGCAACCATTCTTCACCTCGAATTACATGCGAAGTTTCCATCAAATGATCATCAACAATATTGGCTAAATGATAGGTTGGCATTCCGTCAGATTTAAACAAAACTTTATCATCTAATAAGTTTGTTTCAAATTTTATATCACCACGAATGATATCGTTTAAATGCAAGACTTCATCAGTAGGTGTTTTAAAACGAATAACATAATCTTGTCCAGACGCTATTCGTTTTTCTGTTTCTTCTTTTGAAATTACTAATGAAGTATCCAACTTTTCACGATTACTCCAATTGTATATAAATGTCTTTCCTTCTGCTTCATATTGTTTTCTCAACGAATCTAAACTTTCTGCAGTGTCAAACGCATAGTAAGCATTTCCAGACGAAATTAATTGATCCGCATATTGTTTGTATAAAGCTTTGCGTTCCGATTGGCGGTAAGGACCAAATTTTTCATTCTTTCCAACGGTTTCACTTGGCGCAATTCCTAACCAGTTCAAAGCTTCCATGATATATTGTTCTGCTCCAGGAACAAAACGATTTTGGTCGGTATCTTCAATTCGTAAATAGAAAACGCCGTTATTTTTTTTGGCAAATAAATAGTTAAAAAGCGCAGTTCGAACTCCGCCAATATGTAAAGGTCCAGTCGGACTTGGTGCAAAACGCACACGAACTTGTTTAGACATGGTTGTAAATTTTGGTCAAAGATACAACTGTCATTGAAATTGTCATTGCTATTGAAATTGATTTTTTCGTTTAGTAAAGATTTAACTTTTATTGTTAGTAGAAATTATTACTTTTATCGGTTATAAACAAAAGATTAACAATTTTGGAAAACCAGACCATAATTTACACTAAACTTGAGCAGTTTATCAAGAAGTTTTACACCAATGAGCTGCTACGTGGAACAATTTTCTTTGTTGGTCTCGGATTGTTGTATTTTATCTTCACGCTTTTTGTTGAGTATTTTCTTTGGCTAAAACCAACGGCAAGGACGATTTTGTTCTGGACATTTATTCTTGTGGAACTTTTCTTGTTGATTCGTTTTATTTTATTTCCAATTTTCAAATTGTTTAAACTCCAAAAAGGAATTAACTATGACGATGCTTCCAAAATTATTGGAAATCATTTCAATGAAGTAGGTGACAAGCTTACCAATTTCTTACAACTTTCTCAAGATACAAATAAATCGGAATTACTTTTGGCTTCTATAGAACAAAAAGCCAATTCTTTGCAACCAATCCCTTTTGGAAATGCTGTTAGTTTTTCGAAAAACAAGAAATACTTGCCTTTGGCCATTATTCCAATATTGTTTGTTTTATTTTTTATGATTTCTGGCAAAAGCGATATGCTAACACAAAGTTTTAACCGTGTAGTAAATTACAAACAACAATTTTTGCCACCAGCGCCATTTGAATTTCAAGTTTTAAATAAAAATCTCCAAACCGAACAAAATCAAGATTTCCTATTGAAAGTTAAAACAATTGGAAAAGTTGTGCCTGAAAACGCCATGATTTTTATTGGTGATGAAAGTTATTTTATGGAGACAACGAAACCAGGAGAATTTCAATTTGTAATTCAAAAACCAAAAGAAAATATAGAATTTCACATTGAAGCAAATGAAGTTTCTTCAAACGAATTTGAATTGAATGTTGTAACCGTGCCATCGATTGCAAATTTTGAAATGGTATTGAATTATCCTTCATATCTTAATAAAAAAGCTGAATTTATAAAAGGAACAGGAAATGCAATCCTTCCAGAAGGAACTCGTGTTACTTGGAAAATGAATACATTAGCAACCCAAAAGGTTGAATGGTTTGATTCCAATGCAAAATATCCTTTTTCTAAGAATGATAATCAGTTTACCTTGACCAAAAATATTTCTCAAAACACAGAATATCAAATTATTACATCTAATACAAAAGTTAAAGATTATGAGAAATTAAACTATCAAATAGCAGTAGTTAAGGATCAATTTCCAACAATCAATGTAAATAATGCTCCAGACAGCCTTAAAATTGCTAAAAATTATGTTTTAGGACAAGTGTCCGACGATTATGGGCTTTCTAAATTGCAAGTTATTTATTATCCAAAAGACAAACCTACTCAGGTCAAACGTGGAACAATTACTGTTAAGAAAGAAGTTTACGATCAATTTGTTTTTGCCTTCCCAAGTAATTTGCCTATTGAAGAAGGTGTTGCTTACGAATACTATTTTGAGATTTTTGATAATGACGCTCTTCATAATTATAAATCTACCAAGTCAGCCGTTTTCTCGCATCGTGAATCTACCGAAGTTGAAAAGGAAGATGAAATGATGCAACAACAAAATGATAACATCAATTCATTAGAAATGTCTCTTAAAACGCAAGAAAAGCAATTCAACGAAATGGAAAAATTGCAAAAAATGGGTAAAGAGAAGAATAATCTCGAATTCAAAGAACAACAGAAAGTAAATGATTTTATTCAACGTCAGAAACAACAAGACGAAATGATGAAAGAATTTGCAGAAAAGATGAAAGATAATTTAGAGAAGTTCAAAACTGACAAAAAAGATGAAGTCAAAGAATTATTGAAAGAGCGTCTTGAAAAAGTTGATAAGGATTTTGAAAAAAACAAGAAATTGCTTGATGAGTTAAAGCAACTAAATGATAAAATTCAAAAAGAAGAGTTGTTTGAAAAAATGGAAAAATTCAAACAAAGTAGCAAAGCGCAGAACAAGAATTTAGAGCAATTGGTTGAGTTAACCAAAAGATATTATGTTCAGAAAAAAGCTGAGCAAATTGCTGAAAAATTAGATAAACTTGCGGACAAGCAAGATAAGTTAGCAGAAGACGAAAAGAACGATTCAAACAAACAAGAAGAAATCAAAAATGAGTTTGATAAAATTCAAGAAGAATTGAATGAACTTGAAAAAGAAAATAAAGAATTAAAAAAACCTTTAGATATTCCAAATGACACACAAAAAGAGAAAAGCATAGATGAAGATTTGAATAAAGCAAGTGATGAATTGAAGAAACAAAATGCTTCAAAAGCGAAGCCTAAACAAAAATCGGCTTCCAAAAAAATGAAAGAAATGTCTCAAAGTATGGAGATGGAAATGGAAGGAGGCGAAATGGAACAAATGGAAGAAGACGTTGCTATGTTACGTCAAATTTTAGACAATCTTTTAGCTTTTTCTTTTTCAGAAGAAGACGTCATGGGTCAATTTAAAGGACTGAAGAGAGGTTCCCCATCATTCAATAAACATTTGAAAAAACAACAAGATTTACGGGAACAATTTAAACATGTAGATGATAGTTTATTCGCCATGTCATTACGAAATCCAAAATTTACCGAAAACATAAACACAGAAGTTAGTAATGTACATTATAATGTTAATAAAGCCCTTGACAATTTAGCAGAAGCCAATATATCCAAAGGGGTTTCACACCAACAATATGCTGTATCATCAGCAAACAAACTAGCTGATTTTTTAAGTGACATTCTCAACAACATGCAAATGTCACTTTCTATGTCGGGTTCTGGTTCTGGTAAAGGAATGCCAAAACCAGGTAAAGGAAGCGGAGACGGAATGCAATTGCCAGACATTATCAAAAAGCAAGAAAGTTTAGCCGAGAAAGCCAAACAAGGAAAGAAACCAGGCAAAAAACCAGGAGATGGTAAAGAAGGAAGTGAAGGAGAAAAAGAAGGTGGTAAAGAAGGTAAAGGCAAAGAAGGAAAATCTGGAAAAGAGGGTCAAGGCAAAAGTGGTAAAGAAGGTCAAGGTGGCGGTGGAAATGGTCAAGGAAATAAAGATGGAGAAAACGGCGATGATGGAGAAGGAGAAGCAGAACGTATAATGGAAATATACAAAGAACAGCAACAACTTCGAGAAGCTTTACAAAATGAACTAAACAAAAAAGGTCTTGGTGGTGTTGGTCAAGGAACACTTGACCAAATGAAACAGTTAGAAAAGCAATTATTGAATAAAGGTTTTAATAATGATGTCCTTCAAAAGATGATGAATCTCAAATATGAGTTGTTAAAATTAGAAAAAGCAGTTCAACAACAAGGAGAAGAAAAGAAACGCCAATCCGAAACCAATAAAAAAGAATTTACTAATACTTCAAATGCTTTACCACAACGTTTGCAAGAATATATCAATAGTATAGAAATATTAAACAGACAAACATTACCTTTGCGCGCTAATTATAACCAAAAGGTTCAAGAATATTTCAAAACAAATGATTAGTTTTAATTACGAAACACAATTTAAACTTGATAATGAAACCCAATTTTCTAATTGGATTTCAAAAGTTATTTTATCCGAAAACAAAAAAGAAGGAGATATCAATTATATTTTTTGTGATGACGAATATATTCTCGAAATCAACAAACAGTATTTAGACCATGATTATTATACAGATATAATTAGCTTTGATTATACAGTAGGAAATGAATTAAGTGGTGATATTTTTATTTCTATAGATAGAGTAAAGGAAAACGCAATCGACTTTAATGCCTCTTTCGATGATGAACTTAAAAGAGTCGTCATTCATGGCGTATTGCATTACTGTGGTTACAAAGATAAATCTAAGCAAGATGAGGCTTTGATGCGTGACAAAGAAGACGAAAAAATCAAAATGTTTCACGTGGAACATTGATTTAAATATCTTTTTAAAAAATTAAAAACAACAATCGTTCCACGTGGAACATAAACAAAATGAATTCTTATTTTCGGTTCTATCGTAATTTGTAATTCGTAATTCGCATTCAAAAAATGTTTAACACATACGATGTAATAGTAGTAGGAGCAGGACACGCTGGTTGTGAGGCCGCCGCCGCCGCCGCCAATTTAGGCTGTGCAACATTGTTGGTTACAATGAGCTTGCAAAACATTGCACAAATGTCATGTAATCCTGCGATGGGCGGAATTGCCAAAGGACAAATTGTTCGCGAAATAGATGCGATGGGTGGTTACTCGGGAATTATTTCCGACAAAACCGCTGTTCAATTCAAAATGCTTAACAAGTCAAAAGGACCCGCTATGTGGTCACCAAGAGTACAGTCTGATAGAATGCGTTTTTCAGAAGAGTGGCGTTTAATGTTGGAAAAAACACCCAACCTTGATTTTTATCAAGAAATGGTCAAAGGCTTACTTATAAAAAACAATAAAGTTGAAGGAATTGTAACTTCACTCGGAATCGAAATAAAGGCCAAAACGGTTGTGTTAACCAATGGAACTTTTCTTAATGGATTGATTCATATCGGCGAAAAACAATTTGGTGGTGGTCGTGCTGGAGAAAGTGCTGCTTATGGAATCACTGAAGACTTAATAAAAGTAGGTTTTGAATCGGGTAGAATGAAAACAGGAACACCGCCACGTGTTGATGGACGCTCATTAGATTATTCTAAAATGCGTGAAGAACCTGGAGATGACTTTCCAGATAAATTCTCCTATTCTGATCAAACCAAACCATTGACACACCAAAAACTGTGTCATATGACCTATACTTCACTTGAAGTTCATGACATTCTTCGTGAAGGATTTGATCGTTCACCAATGTTTAATGGTAGAATTAAAAGTCTTGGACCTAGATATTGTCCGTCTATAGAAGACAAAATAAATCGTTTTGCAGACAAAGAAAGGCATCAATTGTTTGTAGAACCTGAAGGTTGGAGTACATGTGAAGTGTATGTAAATGGATTTTCTACATCGCTTCCAGAAGACATTCAATTTAAAGCACTGAGTTCTGTTGCTGGATTTGAAAATGTAAAATTCTTTCGCCCAGGTTATGCAATCGAATATGACTATTTTCCACCAACACAATTAAAACATACCTTAGAAACCAAATTGGTTGAAGGTTTGTATTTTGCTGGACAAATAAACGGAACAACTGGATATGAAGAAGCTGCTTCTCAAGGATTGATGGCAGGTATTAATGCGGCCTTGAAAGTTAAAGAAGAAGAACCATTAATTTTAAAACGAGATGAAGCATATATAGGAGTATTAATTGATGATTTAATCACCAAAGGAACAGAAGAACCCTATAGAATGTTTACTTCTAGAGCAGAATATAGAACCTTACTACGTCAAGATAATGCCGATGCTCGTTTAACACCAAAATCATTCAAGATTGGTTTGGCTTCAGAAAAAAGAATGCGTCGCATGGAAGAGAAGTTTTCCAAAAGCGATGCAATGGTTGCTTTTTTCAAAGAAACAAGTGTTACAATGGAGGAAGCCAATCCGGTCCTTGAAGCAAAAGGCAGCGCTCCAATGAATCAATCGGACAAAATGTTCAAAGTCTTTTCGAGACCACAAATCGAATTAGATGATTTTCTTAAGTTTGAAAAAGTTCAAGAATATATCAACACGAATAAGTTAGATAAAGAAATAATAGAGCAAGCAGAAATTCAAGTAAAATATTCTGGTTATATCGAAAAGGAAAGAAACAATGCCGATAAACTGACAAGACTTGAAGATGTGAAAATCCCTGAAAACTTCGATTACCATAAAATTAAATCCATGTCTATCGAAGCAAAACAAAAATTGTCAGCCATTCGACCAATAACGATTTCTCAGGCTTCAAGAATAAGTGGCGTATCACCAAGTGATATTTCTGTGTTATTAATCTATATGGGAAGATAATAATGGTTGACAGTCTAGGTTTTAGTTTTCAAATAAAAACATTCTGTCTACGTTCCACGTGAAACATTTTAAAAAACTCAACCTAAAAAGTGTTCAGTTGCAAACCGTGACTGAAAACGGAAAATGAAATAAAATGAATATTGTAAACGCTAAACCTTTTTTAACTGTAAAAGATTATTCGGTTTCTGGAGAAACATTCGAGTTGCTTCACGATGCCGATTTGGATATGTTGATTACACATCCTCAACCTTCTTTAGAAAAACTACCAAGTTATTACGAAAGCAACGATTATATCTCTCATACCGATGGAAACAAATCGCTTTTTGAGAAGATGTATCAATTTGTAAAAGGAATAGCTTTAAAAAACAAATTAAAATTAATTAACACTCAATCCCAGAAAGGAAGAATTTTAGATATTGGAGCAGGTGTTGGCGATTTTTTATCTGTTTGCAAAAAAGAGGGCTGGCAAACGGTCGGAATTGAACCTAGTGAAAAAGCAAAAGAAATTGCCATTCAGAAAGGTGTTTCCTTTGTAAACGATTTAGCCTCATTAGAAAATAATTCATTCGACATAATCACCATGTGGCACGTTTTAGAACATGTCCCCAATCTCGAAGAGTATATTTCCGAATTGAAACGGCTACTAAAACCAAATGGTACTATAATTATCGCAGTTCCCAATTTCAATTCTTTTGATGCAAATTATTACGGAAAATTTTGGGCAGCTTATGATGTGCCAATTCATCTTTGGCATTTTTCAAAAACAGCTATTGCAAAATTATTTGCACTTCAGAAATTAAAATTGCAAAAAGTGCTACCAATGAAATTTGATAGCTTTTATGTAAGCTTGCTTTCTGAAAAATACAAAACTGGAAAAATGAATTACGTTAAAGCTTTCTGGATAGGATGGAAGTCCAATCGTTATGGAAAACGCAATTCGGAGTATTCTTCGCATATTTATATACTAAAAAACGAATAAAAAGCCAAATAAAACGAAAATTTAAACGATTTTAGGTTGAAACAAGGTTTTTATTGGCGTGTCTGTGAAGTCTTTTTATATCGCTTTATATGAATCCATTTTCAATAAAGTTTAAAAATGGATTAAACGAAAACAATAACATTTTCTTATAGTTAACCAAAACAACTTTTTTTACTACTTTTGAACAAAATCATTTTATATAATTAAAAAAATCCCACATGAAAAAAGCAATAGTAATTATGGCATTGACAGCAACCATTTTTTCTTGTCAAAAAGCAACCGAAACAAAAGAATTCAAAACAGCATATGTTGATACGATGGAATTGTTGAAAAATTATGACGAAGCTAAAGACATCGAAACAAAATATAAAGAAAAAGCTAAAACAATGGGAACCGATTTGCAAGCCGAAATTGCAAAATTCCAACAAGAAGCTCAAAATTTTCAGGCAAATGCTCAAAAAAATGGACAAGCTTGGGCTCAGAAAAAAGGAGCAGAATTGCAACAAAAAGAGCAACAGTTAACCTATGCACAACAGGCAATCCAAAGACAATTAGAAGAAGAAAGCGGCAAAGAAATGGATTCTTTAAAGTCAAATTTGAAGAAATTTATTAAAGATTATGGCAAGAAAAATGGGTACACTTACATATATGGAACAGGCGAAGTAGCAACAGTTTTATATGCAGAAGACAAACTTGATATTACCAAAGAAATGATCAAGTTAATAAATGAAAATTACAAAAATAAACCAAAAACAATTGAAAAAGAGGTAGTTAACGCTGATTCGACCGAAGCCACAAAATAAAAAAACAAATTTTTTTTGCATAAAACCTTCACTTTTTTAGTTGAAGGTTTTTTGTTTTTACACCTCAAGTAAAATTTATATCTTTGACTTTTAAACACATACAAGCCATGGAATTTATATCAGCCGAAGCAAAATACGTTTTGCAATTTATCAACCAAACCAATCGTTCCCTTTTTCTAACAGGAAAAGCAGGAACAGGAAAAACTACACTTCTCAAAGAAATTATCAAAACCACACATAAAAATTGTGTTGTTGTAGCACCAACAGGAATTGCAGCTCTAAATGCTGGAGGTGTGACAATTCATTCGATGTTTCAACTGCCTTTTGGTGGTTTTATTCCAGATAATTCTTCATCACAATTTAGCGAAAACGCAAAGTTTGAAAGTCGAGCTACACTTCGTAGACACTTCAAAATGAGTAGCTTAAAACGTTCTGTAATTAGAAATATGGAATTGCTTATTGTAGATGAAGTGAGTATGTTGCGATCCGATTTGTTGGACGCAATAGACTTTATGTTGCAATCTGTTCGTAAAAACAACCACGCTTTTGGTGGAGTTCAAGTGCTTTTTATTGGCGATTTATTACAACTTCCTCCCGTAATTAGAGACGAAGAATGGCGAACTTTACGAAATTATTATAAAGGAAAATTCTTTTTTCACGCACATGTTATTGAGCAAAATCCGCCACTGTATATTGAATTATCTAAGATTTTCCGTCAAACAGATGAACGATTTATTTCAGTATTAAATAACCTTCGAAATAATAAAATTACTCAAAATGATATTCAAACTCTAAATGAGTTTGTAAAGCCTAATTTTGATTTAAAAACCAACAAGGGATATATCACTTTAACGACTCACAACGCCAAAGCAGATACTATAAATATACAATCATTACTCGATTTAAAAGGGGAATCAAAGATTTATAAAGCTGAAATTATTGGTGATTTTCCAGACAAAATATATCCAATCGAAGAATATTTAGAATTGAAAGTTGGAGCGCAAATTATGTTTATTAAAAATGATTTGTCCTATGAAAAAAAATTCTTCAATGGCAAAATGGGATTTGTAAAAACCATTTCAGAAAAAGAAATTCTGATTCATTTTCCTGATGAAAACCGAACAATTGAAGTCGAAAAATATGAATGGCAAAACATTAGGTATTACGTAAATGAAAATACTAAAGAAATTGAAGAAGAAGTCTTAGGTACCTTTGTACATTATCCTATCAAATTGGCATGGGCAATAACCGTCCATAAAAGTCAAGGATTAACATTTGACAAAGCTGCGCTCGATGTCTCGCAAGTTTTTTTACCTGGGCAAGCCTACGTTGCTTTGTCTCGTTTACGCTCTTTAAACGGCTTAATTTTGCTTTCTCCGTTGCAAATGAATGGTATTTCTAACGATCAAGATGTAATGGAATACGCTACCAACAAAGCCACCGAAGAAATTTTGGAAAACACACTACAACAAGACACCAAAAATTTTATTCATAACTATTTGATTAACAGCTTTGATTGGTCTGATTTGGCGCAAGAATGGCGTAATCATCAGTTTAGTTACAATGAAAAATCGGATGCTTCAGAAAAATCAAAACATGCCATTTGGGCTAAAAAATGTACAGAAGAAATAGATAAGTTAATTGATCCTTCTAGAAAATTTATTTTGCAATTAAACAAATTGTTCTCACAAGAAATTGATTTACAATTTATTAATGAAAGAATTCACGCAGCAGTTAATTACTTTTTGCAACCAATGGATAATTTGGTTTATGAACTTTTATGGAAACTTGAAGAAGTCAAAAGAATTAAAAAAGTAAAAACTTATTATGAAGAATTGTTGGTGTTAGAAGAACTCCAAATAAAAGCTGTTTTGCGATTGATGAAAGCCAAATTGTTGATAGAAACAATAGTAAACGGCGAAACAATTTCTAAAGAAAAACTAACTTCAGATGAAATTAAATATTACAGAATCAATAAGTTAAAAGTGATTTCAGATGAATTCAAAAAAGTAAATATAACACTTATTGAAGATGAAATTGATTTAGAGCGATACGAAAAAAAGAAAAAGACTAAAGAACCCAAAAAATCAACAGTTCAAGAAACCTACGAATTGTGGATACAAAAAAACACGATCAAAGAAATTGCTTCCATTAGAAAACTAACAGAAAATACCATTACGGGACATATAACCAAGCTAATTGAATCGGAAACAGTTTCATTATCTGATGTTTTACCAGAAGATAAAATTCAAGAATTAGCAGAAGCTTTCAAAGAGTTTAAAGGCGATTCTGTAGCTGAATTAAAAGAAAAACACGGAGAAAAATTTACTTGGGAAGAATTGAAAATGTTTAAGGCGAGTTTGTGAGATTACTAAGGAATGACAAATGATGTTGTTTATCCAGTCCAGTTTATCATGCTGGAAGCATCTCAAAACTCAATTAAAATTTCGAGAAATGATTGAATATACAGAAGGCATCTATAACTTTTCTGTTTGTATTTTAACAAATAAACACAAAACTGTTTTGTACACGGGTGTAACTAATGATTTAAAAAGAGACAAAAAAGAAGCCTTGATAAAAGAATTTAATCCTGAAATGGAGTTTTTGAATAGTAGGTTTGTATAGCTTTTTGAGATTCCTCCAGAATGACAAACTTTGTGGTTAAAAACTATTTATGAGTCTAGTTTGTCATGCTGTAAGCATCTCAAAGCTAGTATTTATGGGATTTATATACAATGAGAATTAAAAATCAACTCAACCAAAAAACCGCTAAAACCGCAGGAATAAAATAAATAGCAATATTTCTTGCTCCATCATAATCTTTGGCTAATCGCTGTCCAAAAAGCATCATAAGTAATGAAATACAGGAGAAAATTGCGCCATAAAAACCAAACGTTCTTGAGGAATAAAACAATAACTGAAATATTCCTGCTACACATAATATTCCTGCAATTAACTCAATAACCAATAACAAAAACACACTTTGTGGAACAAAATTTTTTAGATACGTTTTTTCAAAATGAGGTTTTAGCCAACTCATATTATCGTTCCAATGAAAAACTTTATCATGTGCCGACATTATAAATGTTATCGCCAAAAAAATCAAAACCAATATAGAAGCTGTATTGTTCATAGCATTATTTTTTGTGAATTAAACGAGTTAATTTTATAGATAAATCCGTCAAGATAATCTTTGCATTTCCGTTTCTTTCAATATGATACATCGCATCTGAAAGCTCTTTAAAAATATCTTGGATATTATTTCCATTTACAAAAGGCGCAAAATTTTCAAGTTTGAATTTATCGACTTTTGGTTCTAAATAAACCAATTTTGGCGTTTCATAATTTAGTAACAAAGCTTGTCTAAACATGTTGATGCAAAAATCTAGGAACTTTTTCTGTGTTTCTCTACCTAAACCTGCAATTTGGTCGCTCCAATTGATTAAGTCCTGGATAGCAGCTGCATTTCCTTTTGCCCTAAAAGCGGCACGAACCCAATCAACAAACCATTTTTCAAAATACGAATCTTCGCCATCATCACTTAGCAATTGCAAGGCTTTGTTGAAATTTCCTTGTGCCTGATGAGCTATTTTGACAGCAATTTTAGAATCGATATTGTGTTTCAAGATCAATCCCTCCTCAATAATTTTTTCTGGTAAAGCATTAAAATGAATTACTTGACATCGGGAACGAATTGTTTGAATAATGGCCTCTTCATTTTCAGAAATTAATATAAAAACCGTTTTATCGGTTGGTTCTTCAAGTAATTTCAATAATTTGTTAGAAGCGGCAATATTCATTTTGTCAGCCATCCATATAATAATTACTTTATAACCACCTTCATAAGATTTCAAAGCTAATGATTTCAATATTTCTTGCGCATCATCAACCCGTATTTCACCTTGTTTGTTCTTTACACCTAATAATTGATACCAATCGAAAAGCCCTCCATATGGATTTTCTTTTAGAAATTGTCTGAAATCGTTAATAAAATCAATGCTTTTTGGCTTTGATTTTACATCATCTGTAGTAACAGTTGGGTAAATAAAATGCAAGTCAGGATGCGAAAAATGATCAAATTTTAAGTTACAAGCTTCATTTCCACCTATATTTTCTTCGCCATAATTTTGACATAAAATGTACTGCGAATAGGCTATTGCCATTGGTAATGTTCCACAACCTTCGGGACCAATAAAGAGTTGTGCATGAGGAATTCTACCTTGAGCAGCGCTTTTTAATAAGTGATTCTTATTGTATTCGTGTCCTAAAATTTCTGAAAATAGCATAAAGCAAAGTTAACATAATAATTGAAATGATATATAAAATAGCATAAAAAAACAATTTAAAAAAACAACAATATTGTAATATATAACTTATATATTTTATCAAATAATGCATTTCATCGATTTTTTTATGTTTTTTAACGGTTATTCAAATTTGATTTGTACTTTAGTAATCCCAAAACTAATTATTGTTAAATAAAAAACCTACTACTATGAAAACGAATTCTACAAACCCAGTTCAAGCTTTAATAGCTTTAGTATTATTTTCTTCTTTTTCATTTGCCCAAACTGGTGTTCCTTTCAAAATGAGATACCAATCTACTATAAAAGGAGACATGACTGTTATTGCAAATGGAATAACAAACAGAGTAGATACAAATGGAAGTGCTTTAACGCCTTACAACAAAATTGACAACGCAATGTTAAATGATGAATTTGAGATGAGTTACATCGATATCGATACTGATGAAACAACGTTTTCTTCAAGTAGTGCTACATTAGAATTAGCAAATTCTCAAAATAAAAAAGTAGTATATGCTGGATTATATTGGTCTGCAACATATAAATTTAACCCTGGTGTTATAAAACAAGAAGGAGAATTTGTTGAAATTCCAAATAAAAGAGAAGCAATAAAATATGTGAAAATTAAATTACCTAATCAAGATGAATATACAGATGTTGTGGGTGAAATTATTTTTGACGGAAATAAATCCAAAACATACAAAGAGAATGCTCCATATGCTGTTTATGCAGATGTTACAAACCTTATGTCTAGCCTTACAAATCCAAATGGTTCATATACAGTAGCAAATGTTAGAGCCACAAATGGAATAGTAGAGGGCGGAGTAGCTTCTGGTTGGACATTATTTGTAGTGTATCAAGACGATCAAATGCCTGAAAAATTTGTAGCAAGTTATGATGGTTTTGCAAACATAAATGAAAATAACGCAAGTATAAAAGTTACTGGATTTAAAGCACCACAACAAGGAAATGTAACCGCAAAGGTTGCTTGTGCAGCTCTTGAAGGCGATGCAAATCTTAAAAATGATCAATTATTATTTGCAGGTACAAAAGCAACAGGTTTGATTGCTTTAGGAAATGAATCTAGAAGCGAAACAAACTTCTTTAATAGTTCGATTTCTAATGAAAATGGAGAGTTATCTAATAGAGTACCCAATAGTAAAAACACACTTGGATATGACTCATTTGTTATGACTATTCCTAATGCAGATAATGCAAATCTTGATAACAACGCAAGTGAAGCCACATTAAAATTCAGCTCTACAGGAGATAGAACATACGTGTTTTTTACAGCATTTAATGTACAAGTAGGTAATTCAAGCGACATGATAGTTAGTAATACAAACGCAGAAAAAATTGATTTCAAAAACGAAACAGTTGCAGATGCCTATCAAACAAATATGATGGTTAAAACAATGACAGAGACATATGAAGTAGCCGCTTCTGATAAAAAAGTGCAAATCCAAACACAAAATATCCCAAGTCAAAAAAGCGGTTATTATGTTGTAGCGAATGTTTTTTCTGATCCTTACTTTGCAAAAGAGTTTATAAAAACATTAAAATCACAAGGTGTTGAAGCAGATTATTTTGTAAATCCAGAAAATGGTTTCAGATATGTTTATGTTACTAAATCTGTTAATGAGCAAGAAGCAGTTAGTCAACACTTAGCTTTAGCAGATACAAAATATCAAGGAAAAACATGGGTTTTATCAGTAAACAACAAAGAAAGTTTTACCTCAAACTCTATGTTGGCATCAGAAGAATAGTTAGTTGGGATTTTTATAAAAAAGTCAGATTTAAAAGAAACCCTTTTAAATCTGACTTTTGTCTTTTTATTAAAAAAACAAAATGGCTATCTTTGCAATTAACTACTTTAAATTAATTCAAAATGAAAACCATTTCCGATTTCAATTTCAATACTAAAAAAGCTATAATTCGTGTAGATTTTAATGTCCCATTAGATGAAAACTTTAATGTAACTGATACTTCAAGAATTGTTGCTGCTAAGCCTACAATAGACAAGATTTTAGCTGATGGCGGAAGTGTGATATTGATGTCACATCTTGGAAGACCAAAAGGAAAAGAAGATAAATATTCATTACAACATATTTTAAAAACGGTTTCAGAAGTATTAGACATTGAAGTAAAATTTGCTTCAGATTGTATTGGAGAAATAGCCGAAACAGCAGCCAAAAATCTACAATCAAAAGAAGTTTTATTATTGGAAAACCTAAGATATTATATCGAAGAAGAAGCGGGTGATGTTGATTTTGCTCAAAAACTGGCTTCACTTGGCGATATATATGTAAATGATGCTTTTGGAACAGCACATCGCGCACATGCTTCAACGGCAATTATTGCACAATTTTTTCCAAACAGTAAATGCTTCGGATTATTAATGGAAAAAGAAATCACAAGTTTAAATAAAGTACTAAAAGATTCAGAAAAACCAGTAACAGCAGTTCTTGGCGGAAGTAAAGTTTCAACTAAAATTACCATAATTGAAAATATTTTAGACAAAGTTGACCACATGATTATTGGTGGCGGAATGACGTTTACTTTTATAAAAGCGCTTGGTGGAAATGTCGGTGATTCGATATGTGAATTAGACAAATTAGACTTGGCATTAGAAATTTTACACAAAGCAAAAGAAAAACACGTTCACATTCATATACCAGTAGATGTTGTGGCAGCAAATGCTTTTTCTAATGATGCTCAAACCCAAGTTGTCGATGTGCGTAACATTCCAGATGGATGGCAAGGATTGGATGCTGGTCCAAAATCTTTAGAAAATTTTAAAGAAGTGATTATGAGTTCAAAAACCATTCTTTGGAATGGGCCATTAGGTGTTTTTGAAATGGAAAATTTTGCACATGGAACAATCACTTTGGGAGAATTCATCGCTGAATCAACAGCAAAAGGAGCATTTTCTCTCGTTGGAGGTGGCGATTCTGTTTCGGCAGTAAAACAATTCGGATTAGAAGATAAAGTGAGTTATGTTTCAACTGGTGGTGGAGCAATGTTAGAAATGCTAGAAGGAAGAATTTTACCAGGAATTGCTGCAATTTTGGAATAATTTTTGGTTAAAACAATATTTAAGAAAAAATTACGTTTTTAAATTATATGATTTTGCAGTAAGATTTGTACCTTTGCAAAATATATAAACAATTGAAAATTACTATTTTGCGAAAATCTTTAAAAAAATAAAGGTTTTCGCAAAATTGTTGCATATACAAAAATCAAGTTTTATAATGGTCTTTTAATGACTTTTTTTGAAACAAAAAACATACTAAATGAAACTAAAAAAAATCACACTCTCGCTATTAATTCTTCTTACTGGAAGCGTTTTTGCTCAAGACGATTCGATTATTCAACCTACTAAAATAACGTATTTAGATTCAATCAAAAAGACATTTGTTAAGTATGATATTGCTTCTAAAGTCGACAGCATGTGGGTTAAAGAGCTGAATAATAACGATTTGTATGCCGACATCACTAATGATATTGAAACATTAGACCTTAATCAAGATGTAGATTTTGAGCTTCCTACCGATTTACTAAAGGCAAGATTAGCCGAAATGGACGCCAAATCACCTTTTAATATTGAATACAATCAAGGATTAGAAAACTTAATAAAATCGTTTTTAAAGAACAGAAGAAAGTCGTTTGAGCGACTTATGGGATTGTCGGAATATTATTTTCCTATGTTTGAAGACGCATTTTCTAAGCAAAACATACCATTAGAAATCAAATATCTAGCAGTTGTTGAATCTGCATTAAATCCAAAAGCGGTTTCTAGAGTTGGAGCTACTGGTCTATGGCAATTTATGTATCAAACAGGAAAAGAATACAAATTAAGTATAGACTCTTATGTCGATGAAAGAAGTGATCCATTAAAAGCTAGTGCAGCAGCTTCGCAATACATGACCAATATGTATAAGATTTTTGGTGATTGGGACTTAGTTTTAGCAGCGTATAATTCGGGAGCAGGAAATGTTTCAAAAGCAATTAGGAGATCTGGCGGACAAAAAAACTTTTGGAATATAAAGAAATATTTGCCTAGAGAAACACAAGGATATGTACCAGCTTTTTTGGCAACAATGTACATTTATGAATACCATAAAGAACACGGTATTGTTCCAAGAAGAGCCGATGTAAAACATTTTGAAACAGATACAATTCAAATAAAACAGCAATTGTCTTTCAAACAAATTTCCGATTTATTGGATATTTCTGAAGCGCAATTGCAATTATTCAATCCTTCCTACAAACTTAAGGTTGTACCTAATTATAAAGACAAAGCACATTACTTAAGGTTGCCTATAGATAAAATTGCTGTTTTTACAGCCAATGAGGATAAAATTTACGCCTATGCTCAACATGAGCTTGACAAAAGAGAAAAACCCTTTACCAAAGTTCAAAACGCTATTGTCGACAATGATTCTGACATTGAATCTGAATTGAGTTATAAAAATGTTCAAAAAACAAAATATTATAAAGTTAAGCGTGGCGATAATTTAAGTGAAATAGCCAATCGATTCGATGTTTCTATGTCGCAAATCAAGAAATGGAATCATTTAAGAAGCAACACAGTTCCAAGAGGAAGAAACTTAAAAATTGTCTCTTATGACCGTGTAGCGGTAAGATCAAAAAAAGCATCTGAAGCCAAAAATAATGATGTTGCTGCAATAGAAGCAGTTGCCGATATACCACATCCAAAAAAGGATGAAGTTGAAAGCAGTAAAGAAACAACCAACTTTAAGTGGGAAAAAGTTTATGTAAACAAAGATGTAACCAAAACCCACAAAATTAAGAGAGGTGAAAACCTTGGTAAAATTGCCGACAATTACAATGTTACAGTTGCAGAACTAAAAAAATGGAATAAGTTAAGAAGTAACACTGCTGTGGCCGGAAGAACACTAAAAATTGTTGTAAACGAAAGAGTAGCAACAAGAGTTAAAAAACCAATTAATAATTCCAATGTTGAACAAGAAGTTGCTACAAACACAATTCAAAAAGAAAACACAACAACCGATACAACTTCATCAACAATTGCTGAAAATGTAGTTGAAAAACCTGTAAAAACAAAGGCTTTCAAATATGAAAAAGTTGTAACATTTAAAGATGTAACCAAAACACATAAGATAAAAAGAGGTGAAAGCTTAGGTAAAATTGCCGAAAAGTATGATGTTTCTGTAACCGATTTGAAAAAATGGAACAAGCTCAGAAGCAATACTGTTGCCGCTGGTAAAGAATTAAAAATAATTAGTAATGAAAAAGTAGTTACCACTATTAAAAAACCAATCAAAACAGATAGAATTGACGAACTAGAAAAAGCGAGCAATTACTATACGGTTCAAAAAGGGGATAACCTGTCTACTATTGCTAAGAGAAATAATGTAACAGTTGAAGAATTAAGAGAATGGAATCATTTAGATGACAACACTGTTCAACTAGAAGCAAAACTTAAAGTTGCGGATATAACAAATAATGAAGATTCTGCTGAAGAAACAACAACTAAAAGCGAAGTTAGAAATGTTGAATACACCGTTCAAAAAGGAGATTTTTTAGGAAGTATTGCTAAAAAACATGGTGTTGCAGTTTCCGATTTGAAAGAATGGAATAACATAAATGATAATACAGTTGTTGCTGGCGAAAAAATTATTGTTGGTAAAAAACTAATATTAGATAAAAATCAAAAAAATAGTGTTGCCGAAAAACAAACCAAAAACAATAAAGTAACAGCTCAAAAAGAACAAATATATCAAGTAAGAAGAGGCGATTCACTTTTTAGCATTGCCAAAAAATACCCAGGAATTACCGTTTCCGATTTGAAAAAATGGAATGGAATTCGCGGTAACGAATTAAAACCTGGAATGAAATTGAAAATTAGCGGATAATTTGAAAATAGTAACTAAATTTAGGGCTTTATTCATTAGTAAAATAAAAATGAAGAAAGCCCTTTTTTTTATCGCCTTTTTTTTGATTTTTATTACTTCGTGTGATAGAAAAAACAAAAACGAACTTCCATCAACTTCTGGAAAAATAAACACCATTTCGGTAATTATTGATGATAAATTGTGGGATGGCGAAATTGGCGATAGCATCAGAAATAAATTTGCTTCACCTGTTATTGGCCTGCCTCAAGAAGAACCTTTATTCAACATAAACCAATATCCCGTTAAGCTTTTAGAAGGATTTATGAATAATTGTCGCAATATTATTGTGATAAAAAAAGAAGCCAAAAATCAGTTTATCATCAAAGAAAACGAATTTGCCAAACCACAAATTGTCTACTATATTTCTGGTAAAAATTCGATTTCTATTTTAGATTTAATCGAGAAAAATGCGCCAGAAATTATTTCCAAAATCAGAAAATCAGAAATACAAGAAAACCAACGGCATATTGATACGTTGTTATTCAATTTTAATAAGCTAGAAAAACAATTCAAAATTACGTTAAAGGTACCCAAAGAATTCAGATACGCTTCTAAAAAAGACAAGTTCGTTTGGTTGAAAAAAGAAATTACGAGTGGGAACACTAGCCTATTGATTTACCAATTGCCATTATCGGTTATCGAAACCAAACCCAATGTAATAGATGATATTATTAAAATTAGAGATTCGATAGGAAACTTATACATTCATGGAACTTCTCGAAAAACCAAAATGATCACGGAGGCAGCATACGCACCATATCTTTCGTACACTGTTTTAGACAAACGATACGCTTATGAAACCAAAGGAACATGGGAAATGGAAAATGATTTTATGTCGGGACCATTTATAAATTATAGTATTGTCGATAAACCCAACAAACGTATTTTAGTGGTTGAAGGATTTTGTTATGCGCCTTCAAAAGAAAAACGAGATTTGATGTTTGAACTAGAAGCCATTATTAAAACAATCAAGTTTGTAAAACCAGAAAAACATACCGTTTCTAAAAAAGAAATCAAAAAATGAATCCAAAATGGAAAATAAAGCCATTTGAGGCGCTTTCTGTTCTCGAACTATATTCGGTATTACAATTGCGTTTAGAAGTGTTTGTAGTCGAACAAAATTGCGTTTACCAAGACATTGATGGCAAAGATGCAAAAGCACTTCATTTGTTAGGTGAATACGAAGGCAAAATTGTCGCTTATGCAAGGCTATTCAAACCCAATGATTATTTTGAAAATGCCTCAATTGGTAGAGTAGTAGTTTCACAAAAGTACCGTGACCAAAAATGGGGTTATGACTTAATGCAACAAGCCATAAAGGTAATTCAAGAGTATTATAACGAAACCAAAATTACGATTTCGGCACAATTATACCTGCAAAAATTCTACGAAAGTTTAGGATTTGTAAAAACCAGTGATGTGTATTTAGAGGATGATATTGAGCATATTGAGATGAGGAAATAAACCTAATTCTTCGTTATAACCAACTCAACACGTCTATCATATTCTGGACCTTTACCAAGCGGAACAGTGTTGCCATAACCTTTGAAAGTCATTCTGTTTTTGGCAATTTTCTTAAAAACCAAATATTTATAAACGGCTTCCGAACGATTGGTAGAAAGTTGTCTTTTCTTGGTATCCCTATCTATTGCTTCTTTTTGGTAGGACGGCACACAACATACATGACCTTGTATTTCGAATTGTAGCGTCTTGTATTTGAGCAATAACTTTGCTATTTTATCTAACTCAGCTTTCGCTTTCATTGTTAGTTTACTGCTACCTCTATCAAACAAAAGATTCTCTAAATAAATATGATCTCCTACTACATGTTTTTTCTGTATTGTTTTGAAAAAACCTGGAATTTCAATTTTTGGCAATGGTTTTAAATTCAAAACAACGTCAACACGACGGTTTTTGGAACGTTTTTCGGGAAGATTTTCAACAATATCATCGTCAATAAGAATTCTGCCTTTTCCTTCAATAGTAACAATGATTTTGTTGGTAATTCCGTTTTCAAGTAATTTGTGTTGAATTGTATTGGCTCTATTGGTCGAAAGTTTGTAGTTGTAAGCATCCTTACCAATATCATCAGTATAGCCAAAAATTTGGATTGATTCAATTCTTGTAGAATCTGTTTTTTTTATAAAATCAACAACCGTTTTTGCCTGAACTTCATCAAGATTGTATTTGTCAAATTCAAAATAGACCGATTGCACAACTTCTTCCTGAGCATAGAGAATTCCGCTCAATAAAAGCGGTAATACCTTTAATAATTTAGTTATCATAACTTTAAAATTTTAGCATACTCAGAAGGATTGTTCAAAATTTCTAAGGCTTTTTTGATCTCTATATTATTTTGGGTGTAGTATTGATATAAACCTTCTTTATACTGGTAACGTTTTATAATTTCCTCCAAAATTAATTTCTTAATTTCTTTCTGATTTGCATTTAGCTGGTTTTCTTGACTTTTTTGAACAGCAGCTAATAATTGTTCGTATTCAACCGTTATAGAAGCATCAATTTTTTCTTTTTTAGCTGTGGCTAATGTTTTTTTCAGTGCAAGTTCTGTTTCTGTATCAAATGAAATTTTTTCTTTTTTCAAAAAAGCTTTAAAATCGGCAAAATCGGCATCTGTTATACTAGGAATTTTGTTGCCTAAAGTTGGATTTTTATAGTAATAAGTTGTTACATAGTTAAATATAGCATCTTTTTTATTTAAAGCATCTACAATTGGGCTGGTTTTAGTTTCTTCTAGTTCAATATCTGGTTGAACACCACCACCATCGTAAACAGTTCTTCCTTTTCTGGTTTTGAAAGCATTGTATTTTGAGGCATCTGTTCTAGTGGCTTTTCCTTCAGCATCTTTGTGCGCATAATCTAATGCCTGAATGCATCTTCCAGAAGGTGTATAATATCTTGAAATCGTAACTTTTACTTGTGTTCCATAGGTCAAATCAATTGGACGTTGTACCAACCCTTTACCAAAACTGCGACTTCCTACTACAACGGCTCTATCCAAATCTTGTAATGCACCTGAGACAATTTCAGATGCTGATGCACTTTTACCATTGATTAAAATTACTAATGGAATATTTAAATCAAAAGGTTCTTTGGTCGTTTTATAAGTATTATTATGTTTTTCAACTTTGGATTTTGTGGTAACAATAACTTCGTTTTTTGGCACAAATAGATTGCAAATATTGATAGCTTCTGTCAACAATCCACCTGGATTTCCTCTTAAATCTAAAATGATTTTTTCGACACCATCTGCTTTTAGTTTTTCAAGGGCGGCTTTGGTTTCGCTAGTTGTTTTTTTGTTAAAAGCTGTTAGGACAATATAGCCTGTTTTATCATCTACTTTTCCATAAAAAGGCACAGCGTTTATATCTACTTCATCTCTAATAATTTGGGTTGTATATTCTTTCCCTTGCCTGATGTATTTAACTTCTATTTTTGTATTTTTTGCCCCTTTTAATAATTGCGAAGCATCATCTTTGAAGTCACTAATCATGACGTCACCAATTTGAATGATTTCATCTCCAGCTTTAAGTCCGGCTTTGTCAGCAGGCATGTCTTTGTATGCTTCTTTTATAATAAGTTTGGTTTCAACTCGAGTAATCATGGCGCCAATTCCGGTGTATTCACCAGTATTGTTTATTTTGAACTTAACAACATCTGCTTCGTTGAAAAAGTTTGTATATGGATCCAAATCGGCAAGCATACTCTTGATTGCTTTATCCATCAATTCACCTGGATTTATCTCATCGACATAGTTTTTGTCTAGTTCTTTAAAAACCATTGTGAATATCTCTATTTGCTTAGCAACTTCAAAGAAATTATCTTTAAAACTTACTCCAACAAACAAAAATCCGGCAGCAACTGCTGGTAAAACATATCTTTTTTTGAAATACTTATGCATACTTATTTACTTTTTCTTTTAAATCGTCTTTTGACAAAATAAATTAACGCGACTAAAATAACAATAAATGGCCAAACTTCTATTAACCAAATGAAGAAACTTGAAATTCCGTTAAAGCCCGATTTTATTGCATTGACAAACTTTGTGCCAAAAGAAACCGTTGCGCCAGCTTTATGTTCCATTGTTTTATAGAATTCTAAGTTGATTGTGCTCATTGAAACTTTGTTTTGGATGTATTTTAATCGACCTTCTTTGGCTTCAATTTCTTCTCTAATGGTGGCTAATTCTCTTTCAATCTCGAGCATTTCAGAAACTTTATTGGCTTTTTTCAATAATTGCAAATAACGTTCTTCTAGTGCTTTTTTGGTTTTAATTCTTGAAGCAACATCAATATATTCCTCGGTTACATCATCGATAGAAACAGATTTTCTATCAAAATAATCTACGCCAGTTGAGACATCGTTTATAAAGGAATCAAAATGATCATTAGGAATTCGTAACGTTAAATTTCGATAAATGGTATAGCCGTCCTTTCCTTCAGAATCATTTTGAACAATAACTTTATGTTTTTTGACTAATTCCTGAATGGTTTTGTGTGTTGCTTCAATGTCGCTTGTTTCAAAACGCAAATCTCCAGATTTGATGATTTTTTGTTCAATTTCTTCGCTTTGAGAATTTACAACAGCTACGGCTACTGAATCAACTGTTGCTGCTTCACTCTCGTAATTTACATCACTTTCTTTATCAGGAAGACTAAAGGATGTTATTTTCGTTTCTAGAGCATCAGAGCTTGAAGTTTCGGTATTTTCTTTACATCCTAAAAACAAAAAAACAAGACTTACTAAGGTAACTAAATTTTTCATAACAATTCGTTTTAGACTTATACAACGTTAAATCGATTTGAATTATTATTTTAGGAATCCATTATTTACGATTCTTCTTTTGTGGCAATTATAAATTTACTGAAAAGTTGAACCGTTTTTTCATTGATTTCTTGGTAAGAAAGGCGGTCTTTGGTTTGGTAAAAAAACATCATGGCGTAGTTTTTTTCTATGTTTTCAAGAAGCAAATGCTTGTTCAATCGATAACATTCACGTAATACACGTTTAAAATAATTTCGGTCAACTGCATTTTTAAAGTATTTTTTGGAGACTGAAACGCCAAATTTCAGTTTTTCTTTTTGTTCAAAAGGATTTTCAACATAAACTAATCGTAATGGATATTTTGAAACCGATTTTCCATCAGAAAAAAGCAAGTCAATGGTTTTTTGACTTTTTAGTTTTTCAGTTTTTGGATAGGTAAAGTTCATTTACTATTAGCTTAGTGTTTGCAAATATAAAGTTAAATGTAATTTCAAATGCTTTTAAACTATCTATTTTTGATATTCATTCTACAATTTATGACAATGAATCATTTTATAAAAATAATTGGTATTGGATTGTTTTTTTTAGTTCAATTTGCGACTGCACAAAGAATAAAAGCGAATGATATAGCACCGACTTTTACAGCTATAGATATTACAGGGAACAAAATTGATTTAGAAAAATATAAAGGTAAAAAGGTGTTTTTGGCTTTTTTTAGATATGCAAGTTGTCCAGTTTGCAATTTTAGAATGCATGATATTTTGGAAAATTATGACCAAATAAAAGCAAATGGTTATGAAATAATTGCTGTTTATGAATCGACTAATGAAACACTTAATGAATTTTTGAAAGATGAAACTATTCCGTTTCCAATTATTGGTGATCCAGAGCTGATTTTATATAAAAAATACCATGTAGAAAAATCTTTTTGGCGCACTATAGGCTCTGTTTTTGACAAAAAAGTAACAAGCAACAAAAGCAAAGGAAAAGAACTATTTAAAGGAAAAAAACTAAAAAAAGACGGAAATCTTACAAGAATTCCCGCCGATTTTTTGATTGATATAAAGGGAATAATCACGACAGCTTATTATGGATCAGACATTGGTGATCATTTACCTTTAGAGCAAATTATAAAGTAAGTTTATTTATTTTCAAACACATTATTTTCTCTTTTGATATCAGCCATTAATTCACTTGGATCAATGGTGATTTTTTTGATTAGATTTTTATTCTTATCGATTTCAAAAAAATAATTTGGATTTCCCCAAGCCCAATCTTTTAGGATTGTTCTTTTGATTTCGGGAGTTGGATTTTCTTTTTCAAAACTCATCATTCTCAGCGGTATATAAAAAGTTTCTTTTGTACCATCTGTATATTCAACCAAAACATCAATTGGCATAGGCATTCTACCTATTCTTTCTAGTGAAACACCTGTTTTTTGAACACCATCTGTTGCGCTTTCAACATTTTTGATACTATAATCTATTGTATTGGTTGTTTGTGTCCAATCAATTAAATACCAATCAAGATTCGCACCAGAGACGCGTTCTGCCGTTCGCTTAATATCATTTGGAGTTGGATGTTTGAATTTGAATTCTTCAAAAAATCTTTTTAACGTCTTTATCAAATTCTTTTTTCCGATGAGGTATTCTAGCTGAGTTAAGAAAATTTCACCTTTGCTATATGATGCAACGCTATAACATCTATTTTCATCATATCTATCGCTATGCGTAGAAAGAGGTTGTTCTTTGCCAGATTCAACTAATTTTTTATATCCTTTATATGAACCAAATATAGGATTTTCACCTTTTTTCTCTGCTAATTCATATATCCCCGAATCTTCTAAAAAAGTTGTAAAGCCTTCGTCCATCCACGGGTGCTTACTTTCATTACTTGCTAAAACACCTTGAAACCATGCATGCGCCATTTCATGCGCAATTACTCCAATTAAGCCATCTAATTTTCCTTCACCCAAAATTAGGGTACACATCGCATATTCCATTCCGCCATCGCCACCTTGAATTACCGAGTACTCTTTGTATGGATATTTCCCAATCGTTTTATTGTAATATTCCATTAATTTAACAGTTTCTATCTGCGCTTTTTTCCAGTTTTCAATAATTTCTGGATTGTTCTTGTACAAAAAGTGAATAGTAATTCCATCAGCTGTTATTTGTTTATCGTGAATATAGGTTTTGTCTGCTGCCCATGTAAAATCGTGTACTTTTGAAGCTTTGAAATGCCAAGTTAACGTCTCAGAATTAGTATCTTTTTTAATTTTTGAACCTTTTTTTTCATATCCAAAACCAATTTTATTTGGGTTTTGAAGAGAACCTGTCCCACCCAGAATGTAATTTTTATCTATGGTTATTTTTACATCAAAATTGCCCCAAACACCATGAAATTCCCTTGATATATAGGGATCTGCATGCCATCCTTCAAAATCAAATTCGGCTATTTTTGGATACCATTGTGCCATAGATAATGCCACCCCTTCCTTGTTATTTCTTCCAGAACGACGTATTTGTACAGGAACTTGACCATTAAAATCAAGAGTAAACTTGGTTGATTTTCCTGGCACTAATGGTTTTGCAAGTGTAACTTCTAGAATCGTTTCAACTTCTTTTATAAATGCATTTACTCCATCCTGCTTAAAGTTGGATACATGTAAATAGCCAATTTCATTCGGGTTTAATTTTGAAATTCTACTTTCTTTTACTTCTTTATCATCAACTTTTATTTTGTTGACCATTCTACCATCAGGATCTTTAATCGATTGTAATCGCATATCCATTTCGCTTCCAGGTTGGAAAGCATTGTTATACAAATGGTAGAAAACACGATACAAAGTATCAGCAGAATTATTTGTGTAAACAACTTCTTGTTTTCCTTTGTATTGATAGGTTTTTACATCCATTAACACGTCCATTTTATATTCTACTTTTTGTTGCCAGTAAGATGTTTTTTGCGATAGCCCATTAAATGAAAGGCTAAGAATGGTTAGGGTAAATAAAAGCTTTTTTTTCATTTTATATATAAATAAACAAGCCACGAATTCACAAATTAAGATTCGGAAATTCGTGGCCTAAAAAATTATTTTTAAATTATTTTTTTGACATTTTTTCTGCCATTAATATAGCATTATATGCATTTACAATTTTACCAGATACACATGTGTTTGAAAACGGCATAGATTCCTTTGCATCACCAACTGTAACTGAGTTGTTGATTGGAGTTCCAGAATCCATAATTATTTTTTTTACTTGTGAAGCGGTTAAATTTGGATAATAAGAGCGAACTAAAGCAGCTACACCAGCAGCATTAGGAGATGCCATAGAGGTTCCTTGAAGGTATTTGTACTTATTGTTAGGAATGGTTGCATAGATTTCGTTTCCTGGCGAGAAGATATCCACATTCATTTTTCCAAAATTTGAAAAAGAAGCTACCATGTTGGTACCACATTCTTTGTTTAAGGCCCCAATAGAAAGAAAATTATCTGCAATCTCTTTACCATTTACTTCATCTGTTGGAAAGTTAGGTTCTTTATCAATATTTTTAGAGTCGTTACCTGCCGCATGAACGATTAAAACATCTTTACTTGCTGCATATTTTATTGCATCTTGAACCCAATCAGCATGTGGCGAATAATCTTTACCAAAACTTCCGTTGATAACTTTAGCACCATTATCTACTGCATAACGAATAGCCAAAGCGATATCTTTATCATATTCATCACCATTTGGAACAGCACGAACAGCCATAATCTCAACATTGTTTGCAACTACACCATCACCACCTTTACCGTTTCCTTTTAATTGAGCAATAATTCCAGCTACGTGAGTTCCGTGTAATCCATCTGTAACATCTGGACCTTTCACATTACCATTACCATATTTTTTGTCGTTTATATCGTTTGGATTATCACCAACTAACTTTCTTCCATCATGATTTACATTCAAATTGAAGTTTAATTGCTCATAAACATAATCGATATACTCCTTAATTTCATCTTGAAAGTTTTCCCCCGCTTGAGTAGCAACGCTTGTCATAATAGCTTTACTTTTTAATAGATCTGCATCTGTTGTAGTAATTGCTTTTATATCGGTAATGGTATATTTTTCTTTTTTCAAGTGAGTTCTTATATCCTTATCTGCTTTGGCAATCATATCGACTTGAGGTTTTTGTTGATTCATTGAAGCCAACTTTGAATCTAGTTCAGCTTTAGCTTGGGCATAACCAGGTGTATTTGGACCACTTTTAACAATTCTTGTAAGTTCTAAGTTTTCATCATTTGAATCCCCTAAGAAATTCCATCCATTGATATCGTCAACATAGCCGTTGTTATCGTCATCTTTTTTATTTCCAGCGATTTCTTTTGGGTTTTTCCAGATTCTTCCTTTTAAATCTTCGTGATCAACATCAATACCAGAATCTATAACACCTACAATAACTTTAGTTGCTTTTTTTCCTTTTAAAAGTTCTTTGTACGCTTTATCAACACTCATTCCAGGAATGGTATCTTTTACTAAGTCTAAGTGACTCCAACGTTTTAAGTCTTCTTCTTTAACAGGAGTCGTTTTTAAGGGAGTTTTGTCAATGTTAGCTGGATTTGTTCCAACCATCGGTGCCAAAGCAGGAGAACAGCTAGAAAGCACTAATGCTGCAAAAGCAGAAACATAAATTGGGTTTATTAATTTCATTGTTTTTTATTATTAATTTATAAAGTTTGTCTTTTTTTTCAAAAGGATGTTACAAATGTTGTGTTTTTATTTGAATCTAAAAAATATCTTCACATTTAAAAACGTCTTTCAATCGAACACCTTTTTCTGTTTTTTCTACGGTAATGATTTCATTATGTGCATCGTGTTCCAACAATAGATAGAAGTTGTTTTCGGCACAATTTTCTAAAAACTTTGATTTTTCGGGCATTGTTAATAGTGGTCGTGTGTCATAACCCATAACATATGGCAAAGGCAAGTGGCCAGCAGTGGGAATCAAATCGGCACAAAAAGCAATGGTTTTATCTTGATATTGAATATGTGGTATCATCATTTTTTCGGTGTGACCATCTACAAAGAAAATTCCAAAATCAAGTTCTGACTTTTTTAAGAAATCATTTTCGGGTTTTTTTATGAAACGTAACTGTCCGCTTTCTTGCATTGGTAAGATATTTTCAGAGAGAAAAGAGGCTTTTTCGCGATTATTAGGTTTGGTTGCCCATTCCCAATGGTTTTCATTTGTCCAAAATTTTGCATTTTTAAAAGCCACTTCATAACCTGTTTTGTCTTTGTTCCAATTGACACTACCGCCACAATGGTCAAAATGCAAATGTGTCATGAAAACGTCTGTAATATCATCACGATGAAATCCGTATTTAGCTAACGATTTGTCGAGAGAATGGTTGCCCCAAAGCGAATAATAACTGAAAAATTTCTCCGATTGTTTGTTTCCCATTCCGGTATCAATCAGAATTAAACGATTTCCATCTTCTATTAAGAGACATCGAGCAGCAATGTCAATTAGGTTATTTTCATCAGCAGGATTGGTTTTATTCCAGATTGTTTTTGGTACAACACCAAACATAGCACCTCCATCAAGTTTAAAATTTCCAGCTTCTATAGGATATAGTTTCATGATTTTTTTGTTTTAAAAAGGTGCAATTTACTAAATAGGTTGGTTTGATTAACGTTAAAATCAATTTTTTCTATGGAATCATTCGTTATAAAAATGTTATGACTTGTGGAAAAAATAGATAATTGTAGTAACTTTGCTGTTTATTTAGACAAAATCAAAATAAGCTATGAAATGAGCACAAGAAAATACTTCTCTTATTGATGAGTCTTTATTATGCGAATTACATAACACCAAATTAAAAATAAATAATAACAGGTTATGATAAAAGTTTCTGATACAGCAAGCAAAAAAATCATCGACATGATGAAGGATGACGGTTTTGACCCTGCCAATGATTACGTTAGAGTAGGTGTAAAAAGTGGTGGTTGCTCGGGTTTGTCGTACGAATTAAAATTTGACAAAGAGCTTGGTGAAAACGACAAAGTTTTTGAAGATAACAGTGTGAAAATTGCCGTTGAAAAAAAATCATTCTTGTATTTAGCAGGAACAATTTTAGAATTTTCTGGCGGATTGAACGGAAAAGGATTTGTATTTAACAATCCAAATGCATCAAGAACTTGTGGTTGTGGAGAATCATTCTCACTTTAGATAAAAAATTATGTCAAAATATACCGAAGAAGATTTAAAAGTCGAATTAGAAAACAAAGAATATGAATATGGTTTTTACACCGATTTAGATTCTGAGACGTTTCCTATTGGATTGAATGAAGACATTGTTCGTGCCATTTCCAAAAAGAAAGATGAGCCACAATGGATGACCGATTGGCGTATTGAATCTTTTCTTGCATGGAAAGAAATGGTGGAACCAGAATGGGCAAATGTTCAGTATGAAAAACCCGATTTTCAGGCTATATCCTACTATTCTGCGCCTAAAAAAGCCGATCCAAATAAAACCCTTGATGATGTAGATCCTGAACTTTTGGCAATGTACAAAAAACTTGGAATTTCCATAGATGAACAAAAGAGAATGAACAATGTTGCAATGGATATTGTAGTCGATTCAGTTTCTGTAGCGACTACTTTCAAAAAAACATTGGCAGAAAAAGGGATTATTTTCATGAGTATTTCGGAAGCCATTAGAGAATATCCCGATTTGGTTAGGAAATATTTAGGTACAGTTGTTCCTCAAAAAGACAACTTTTATGCAGCTTTAAATTCGGCTGTTTTCTCTGACGGAAGTTTCTGTTACATTCCAAAAGGTGTTCGTTGCCCGATGGAATTATCAACTTATTTTCGTATCAATCAAGCTGGAACAGGTCAATTTGAAAGAACGCTTCTTATTGCCGATGAGGGTAGTTATGTTTCGTATCTGGAAGGATGTACAGCACCAAGTCGCGACGAAAATCAATTACACGCAGCTGTTGTAGAATTAATCGCTTTGGATGATGCCGAAATAAAGTATTCAACCGTACAAAATTGGTATCCTGGAAACAAAGAAGGAAAAGGAGGCGTTTACAACTTTGTAACCAAAAGAGGAATTTGCGAAAAAAATGCTAAAATTTCATGGACACAAGTAGAAACGGGTTCGGCTGTAACTTGGAAATATCCATCAGTGGTTTTAAAAGGAGATAATTCAATAGGAGAATTTTATTCTATTGCAGTTACTAATAATTTCCAGCAAGCGGATACTGGAACTAAAATGGTTCATTTAGGAAAAAACACAAAATCAACTATTATTTCCAAAGGAATTTCGGCAGGAAAATCCCAAAATAGCTACAGAGGTTTGGTTAGAGTTAGTGCTAATGCAGACAATGCTAGAAACTTCTCTCAATGTGATTCCCTTTTGATGGGAAATAACTGTGGTGCTCACACTTTTCCGTATATCGAAAGTAAAAATTCAAGTGCTAAAATCGAACACGAAGCAACTACTTCTAAAATCGGTGAAGATCAAGTATTCTATTGCAATCAAAGAGGAATTCCAACCGAAAAAGCTATTGCATTAATCGTAAATGGTTTTAGTAAAGAAGTTTTGAATAAATTACCAATGGAATTTGCGGTTGAAGCTCAAAAATTATTAGAAATTTCGTTGGAAGGATCAGTTGGATAATTTGATATTCGAAATTTGATATTTGAAATTATGGCTACAATTACAAAATTTGAAGATTTAGAGATTTGGCAGCAATCAAGAGTTTATGCTGATAAAATTTTTAATTTTGCTTCAAATGAGAAATTTAAAAACGATTTCAAACTTATCAATCAAATTCACGATTCTTCAGGTTCTGTAATGGATAATATAGCTGAAGGTTTTGAAAGAGAAGGAAATAAAGAGTTTGTTCATTTTTTGACTATTTCGAAAGGTTCTTGTGGAGAGTCACGCTCACAATTGTATAGAGCTTTTTATAGAAAATATATTTCAGAAGTTGAATTAAACGAACTTAAAGAAATCAGTATAAATTTAAGTAAGTCAATATCAGGATTTATGAATTACTTAAAAAAATCAGAATATAAAGGAAATAAATTTAATAAATAATCTTAACAAGAGTGATGAGAATCTCAAATCTCAAATCTCAAATCTCAAATTATAATGTTAAAAATTAGCAATTTACATGCTTCGGTAGAAGACAAAGACATATTAAAAGGAATTAATCTTGAAATAAAAGCAGGAGAAGTTCACGCAATCATGGGTCCAAACGGTGCAGGAAAATCAACACTTTCTTCCATTATTGCTGGAAATGAAAACTACGAAGTTTCGGAAGGTGAAATTCTTTTAGAAGGTGAAGATATTTCCGAATTAGCACCAGAAGAAAGAGCACATAAAGGTGTTTTCTTATCGTTTCAATATCCAGTTGAAATTCCAGGGGTTTCTGTTACGAACTTTATCAAAACAGCTATTAATGAGAAGAGAAAAGCTAACGGACAAGAAGAAATGCCTGCCAACGAAATGCTAAAGTTAATTCGTGAAAAATCGGAATTATTGGAAATGGATAGAAAATTTTTGTCACGTTCTCTAAACGAAGGTTTTTCGGGTGGAGAAAAAAAACGTAATGAAATCTTCCAAATGGCCATGTTAGAACCCAAAATCGCAATTCTAGACGAAACCGACTCTGGACTGGATATTGACGCACTTCGTATTGTTGCTAATGGAGTAAACAAATTGAAAAACGAAAATAATGCTGTATTAGTAATCACGCATTACCAACGTTTATTAGATTATATTATTCCTGACTTTGTTCATGTTTTAATGGATGGAAAAATTGTAAAATCAGGCGGAAAAGAATTGGCTTATGAGCTTGAAGAAAAAGGATACGATTGGATAAAGAGTGAATTGAATTAGAGTTTACAGTCTCAGTCACAGTTAACAGAAACTGCGACTGAATACTGCGACTGAATACTGAAAAAATGGATTTAAAAGAAAAATTAGTATCGTCCTTTATGGCATTCGAAGAGCAAATTGATGTGACTTCACAGTTGCATGATGTGCGTACTTCGGCTATAAAAAATTTTGAAAGCAAAGGTTTCCCAACCAAAAAAGAGGAAGCATGGAAATATACATCGTTGAATGCGATCTTAAAAAATGATTTCACTGTTTTCCCAAAGAACGAAAATGCTATCGAATTTGCTGAGGTAAAAAAATACTTCTTACACGAAATCGATACGTATAAAGTGATTTTTGTGGATGGGAAATTCTCTTCATTTTTATCGGCAACAACGCACGACGGAATTGATGTTTGCTTAATGTCGTCGGCATTGACCAAACCAAAATATAAAATGGTTATTGATGAGTATTTCAATAAAATAGCTAGCAAAGACGAAAGCTTAACAACATTGAACACCGCTTTCGCGAATGAAGGAGCATACATCAACATTCCAAAAAGTAAAGTAGTCGAAAAACCCATCGAAATCATCTATTTTTCAACAGGAAAAGAAAATGCTTTGATGATACAACCTCGAAATTTGGTAATTGTAGGTGAAAATGCGCATGTTCAAATCATAGAAAGACATCAATCATTGAATGGGAATCCAGTTTTGACCAATGCTGTTACTGAAATTTTTGCTCAAAAACGAGCCATAGTTGATTATTACAAAATTCAAAACGATTTGCAATCGGCAAACCTAATTGATAATACGTATATTTCTCAAAAACAAGAAAGTAGAGTTTCTGTTCATACCTTTTCTTTTGGCGGAAACATCACCAGAAACAACTTGAATTTCTATCATTTTGGCGAACGAATCGATTCAACTTTAAAAGGAATTACCATTATTGGTGATAAACAACATGTGGATCATTACACATTGGTAAATCATGCAACGCCCAATTGTGAAAGCCATCAAAATTACAAAACCATCCTTGCCGACAGTGCAACTGGTGTTTTCAATGGAAAAATATTTGTAGAAAAAGAAGCGCAAAAAACCGATGCTTTTCAGCAAAACAATAACATTTTAATAGGTGATAAAGCCACAATCAATGCCAAACCACAATTAGAAATTTTTGCCGATGACGTAAAATGTTCTCATGGTTGCACCATTGGACAACTAGACGAAAGTGCCATGTTCTACATGCAACAACGTGGAATTCCAAAGAAAGAAGCCAAAGCCTTATTGATGTATGCGTTTTCTAACGAAGTAATCGAAAGCATCAAAATTCCTGAATTAAAACAACGAATTACTAAGATTATCGCTAATAAATTGGGTGTAAATTTAGGGTTTGATTTGTAGATTTAATCAGTAAGTTAAAATTCACAAAGAGCGCAAAGTTTAAGAATTTTGCGCTTTTTTTATTTCACACAAACTTCTTGATATTCATAATCATTCCCAAATGAATTCCTTCATGGTAATTATTAAATTCTAACGAATCTTGGAATGAACCCAAATGAAATCCTGTTTTGGTTTGGTACTCGGTAAAGTTTTTAAACAAACCATTTGCAAAATCTGTTTTGGTTTGCGCAACTGTTGAAAGTAATAACAGTTTAATTTCATCTAAATCTGCCTGAGTTGCCTTTCCATCTGGTCTTGAACCGTTTTGGTATTTCTCAATCATTGCTTCCGAAATAGAAACAGGTAATCCAGAAAGTGTGTAGATTAATTTTTGTTGCGAAACAATGACATGACCTGCATTCCAAATAATATTATTACTAAAACCATCAGGGATTTTGTTTAATTGCACTAACGAATATGTTTCCAAAAACTTTAAATAAATGTGTCGGCTGGTTTCCCAAACTTTGAATAATGATTCCATAACTTAAATTTTTATCAAAAATACAGATTATAAGTTTGAAATGAATTTTCTTTGCAAAAACAATTCTTATGGCAAACAAAATATACTACTTAGCTTCATGCGATACTTGTAGAAAAATTATAAAATCGCTTCCAAATACCGATAAATTAGAATTTCAAGACATTCGTCAAAACCCAATAACCGAACAACAATTGGACGAAATGTATCAATTATCGGGCAGTTACGAAGCTTTATTCAGTCGAAAAGCGCAACTATACAAATCAATGGATTTGAAAAGTAAAAACTTGACCGAAGCAGATTGTAGAAACTATATTTTAGAACATTACACTTTTTTAAGTCGTCCCGTTTTTATCATTGATGGCAAAATTTACATCGGAAACAGCCAAAAAAATATTGCAGAAGTAATTAAAGCATTGAGTTAATGTCAAAAAGAAATTGGGCATTACTAGCCGCTACTTTAGTATCAATTATTTATGGCGTAACCTTTACTATTGCCAAAGATGTAATGCCAAAGTATGTTCAACCATTTGGTTTTATAACCATGCGAGTTGGTGGTTCGATGTTGTTGTTTTGGTTGGTTTCTTTTTTTGGGAGATTGTTTCGTTTCTCTCACAATGACAAAGTTGAATTAGAAGATTTTCCTCGAATAGCAGCTGCCGCTTTGTTTGGTGTAGCATTGAATATGCTGACTTTTTTCAAAGGTTTGAGTTATACTTCGCCTATAATGGGTGCCGTTTTAATGGTTACAACACCAATGATTGTATTGATTCTTTCCGCAATAATCATGAAAGAACGAATGCAAAAACGTAAAATCTTCGGAATACTATTGGGTTTATCAGGAACCATAACACTCATTCTTTACGGAAAATCGATGGTTAATGCTCCCAATGCCACTTTGGGAAATCTACTCGTTTTTATAAACGCCGTTTCATATGGTTTTTATCTAATAATCGTGAAAAAATTAATGGATAAATACAATGCATTTACATTTGTAAAATGGATTTATACCTTCGGATTCATAATGGTTTTGCCATTTGGTTGGAATGAATTTCAAGCGATTGATTGGGCAATAGTTCCAACCACGATTTTCTGGAAAATTAGTTTTGTAGTGATTTTTTCCACGTTTTTAACCTATTTACTCAACTTGGTTTCGATGCGCGAATTAAAACCAACAACCGTTGCTGTTTTCATTTATTTGCAACCGCTTTTTGCCACAATTTTTGCCGTAAGTTTAGGAAAAGATGATTTGAGTTTAGTCAAATTACTTTCGGCAGTTTTGATATTTACAGGTGTTTATTTGGTAACACAAAAGAGAGTAAAAAGTGAATAGTAATTAGTAAATAGCTTTATATTTGATAAATTACTAATCACTTTTGACTAATCACTAATCACTATTTCATATATTTGAAGTCAATTAAAAGAACAGAATGATACAATCCATGACGGGTTTTGGGAAAGCTTCTTTGCAATTACCTACCAAAAAAATTACAGTAGAAATCAAATCGCTTAATAGTAAAGGTTTAGATCTGAATACCAGAATGCCATCGGTTTACCGCGAAATGGAATTGGGTTTGCGCAATCAATTATCACTGCGATTAGAACGAGGAAAAATCGACTTTTCACTTTATATTGAAGTTACGGGCGAAGAAACATCATCTAAAATTAATGTACCAATTGTAAAAGGGTATATCAATCAGATGAAAGCCGTAATTCCAAATGCTGACGAAACCGAATTGATGAAAATGGCAGTAAGAATGCCCGATGCGCTCAAAACGGAACGCGACGAAATAGACGAAAACGAATGGAAAGAAATTCAAAAAGTCATTGATGAAGCATTAGAAAACATGGCGCAATTCAGAAAAGATGAAGGTGCTTCTTTAGAAAAAGAATTTCAATTGCGAATTGCCAACATTCTTTCATTAATGAATGATGCCGTTTCGTATGATGCAGAAAGAGTTGAAACCGTAAAAACCCGTTTAAGAACCGCTTTAGACGAACTAAAAGCCAACGTTGACGAGAATCGTTTTGAACAAGAATTGATTTTTTATCTTGAAAAATACGATATTACCGAAGAAAAAGTACGTCTTGAAAATCATTTAAATTATTTCAAAGAAACACTTGCTGGAAGCGAAGCCAACGGAAGAAAATTGGGATTTATAACTCAAGAAATGGGAAGAGAAATCAACACAATGGGTTCAAAATCAAATCATTCTGAAATGCAGAAATTGGTTGTGATGATGAAAGACGAATTGGAGAAAATTAAGGAGCAAGTTTTGAATGTTTTGTAAAAAATAGAGAACCTAACAGACTAAAAAAATAATGAATCCAATTTTAATAGAAACTAAAGAATTAGTATTTGACAAATTGGGTTTTAAATTATCAAATATCGAAATTGAGAAAGAAAGTTCTGAATATTGTGCACATCGATTTGAAATAAATAATTTGAAAATTGTTTTCCGTCAAGCCAAAATTACTCCAACTAAAATGGGTCAATTTGTAACTTTATGGAAGCG